>CALVNG010000055.1 GCA_944349545.1 uncultured Eubacteriales bacterium | reverse complement strand
GCGTCCCGAAGGCATAGAAGCGCAAGCGGCTCAAGTCCCTCCGGCAGGGTTTCCCCGGACAGGGCGGCGGCGGAACGGCAGAGCGCCAGCACGCGCAGCCCCTCCGAGGCCAGCGCCTGCGCCTGCCGGAGCGCCGGCCCGTCCAACAGGCGCTCCGGCGCGCCCAGCACCACGCTGCCCAGACCCTCGGCCTGCGCCGCGGACCATTTGCGCTCGCTGGAAAAGGGTACCGACAGCGCAACCGCCGCCCCGTCCGCGGCGGCAAACGCCTGCGACAGCGCGCGCACGGTGGGCGTTTCGTCGGCGGTCGCCCGGAGCAGCGCTCCCATGCATGCGGCGATTTCCTCCGCCGTCGCCTCGCCCATGGGAAGGGTCCGGTCGAGAACCATTTCGCCGCTGGTGAGGGTGCCGGTCTTATCCATGCACACCACGTCGGTGCGGGCGAGCGTTTCGATGCCGAAAAGCTCGTTGACCAGGGCGTTGCGGCGGGCCAGCGCCACCACGCCCGCCGCCAGTGAAACCGAGGTCAGCAAAATCAGCCCTTCGGGAATCATACCCAGCACCGAGGCCACCGTGCCGGTCACAGCGTCCCGCAGGCTCAGGTCCACCGAGGCATATTGCCTGGAAAACATGGCGGCGCCGATGGGCACGATGATGGCGGAAACCCAGCGGATGATGCGGCGCATATCCCGCATCAGCTCGCTCTGGGCGCGCTTGACCCGGCGCGCGGAAAGCTGCAGCTGCCCGGCGTAGCTGTCCGCGCCCACGGCGGTGAGCCGCGCGGCCACGCTGCCGCTAACCAGAAAGCTTCCGGAATAGAGCGCCTCGCCCGCCGCCTTGGATACCGGCGCGCTTTCGCCGGTCAGCAGGGATTCGTCCGCTTCGGCCGTGCCGGACAGCACCGTGGCGTCGGCGGGCACCTGGTCGCCGCGCGAGAGCAGCACCACGTCATCCAGCACCAGCTCATGCGGGGACAAAAGGCATTCCGCGCCGTCCCGCATCACGCGCACCTGCCCCTCGCTGAGCAGCTTGAGGCGGTCGTGCGTGCGCTTGGCGCGCAGCTCCTGGACGGTGCCGATCAGCGTGTTGGACAGCACCACGCCCAGAAACAGCATGTCGCGGTGGCTGCCTACCCACAGCAGCAGGCCTGCCAGACAGAGGTTGAGCAGGTTGAAAAGGGTCATAACGTTGCGGCGCAGAATATCGGCCAGGCCGCCATCGGCCCGGCGGGGCATGGTGTTGGTCCGGCCCCGTTCCAGGCGGGTGCGCACCTCTTCCTGCGTAAGTCCGTGCAGGGGGGCGTCATTGGTATGCATGCGACAACTCCCTCGCCGCGCGCGCAGCGCGGCCGTCGATGTAGCCCGTCCGGCCCAAAAGAGCGGAGCGGACGGCCGGCTTCTATTATACCATGGCCAAGCCTGTCAGGAAAGCCTTGACACCCATGCGCCGGATGTGTACGATATTTGGTGCGATCAATCCGAACACTGGTAAGAAAGGCTGTGGATGGATATGCTGCATTTTGAATGCGATTACGCCTGCGGCGCGGCGCGGCCCGTGCTGGACGCTTTGGTCAGGACCAACGGGGAGCAGACCTCCGGCTACGGCGAGGACCCGCATTGCGAGCGGGCGCGCGCGCTGATTCGCGAGCTGTGCCGCCGGCCGGACGCGGCCGTGCATTTTGTCATGGGCGGCACGCAGGCCAACCTGACGGTGATCGCCGCGGCGCTGCGGCCGTTTGAGGGCGTGCTGTGCGCGGATACGGGCCATATCAACGGGCACGAAACCGGCGCCGTAGAGGCTACGGGCCATAAGATTCTGCCGCTGCCGGGCCGGGAGGGCAAAATCTGCGCCGCGCAGGTGCGCGCCGCGGTGGAGGCTCATCACGCCGACAGCGCGCACGAGCATCTGGTGCGGCCCGCAATGGTCTATGTCAGCCATCCCACGGAACTGGGCACCCTGTATACCCGGCAGGAGCTGCAGGACCTTTCGGATACCTGCCGCGACCTGGGAATCCGTCTGTTCCTGGACGGCGCGCGCCTGGGCTACGGGCTGGCCGCCCGGCCGGAGGTGGACCTGCCCTTCCTGGCGCAGGTGTGCGATGCCTTCACCATCGGCGGCACCAAGGTGGGGCTTCTGTTTGGCGAAGCCATCGTGCTGACCGACGAGGGGATCAACGACTGCTTCCGCTACCATATCAAGCAGCGCGGCGGCATGCTGGCCAAGGGCCGACTGCTGGGCGTACAGTTTGAGGCGATGCTGGAAAACGGCGATTACATCCGCCTGGCCGCCCGGGCAAACGACATGGCCCAGGAGCTCAAGCGCGCCTTTGTGCGCCGCGGCTGCGCATTGCTGTGCGATACCGCCGCCAACCAGATTTTCCCCATTTTGCCCGACGAGGCGGCGCGCCGGCTTTCCGACGGATATGCCTTCTCCTTCTGGCAGCGGGTGGATGATACGCACCAGGCCGTGCGCTTGTGCACCAACGTCACCACGGACCGTGCCGACGTGGACGCGCTTTTGCACGATATCGACCGGATTTTCGACGGCATGTAAAGCAAATGGCACAGAAACGTTACGCCGTTAAAAAATGAGTGATAAAAAGTAAGAAAAAAGCGTTGACAGCGTAATAAAATTGTAATATTATAAGCATGATACAAGGGGCTACATCCGTTTGGATGAAGGCAGGAATGAACCGGCCAAGGCCGTAAGGAACACGGAGGTTTCACCATGAGGAACGACCATCAAACAGTAAGGACATTCGCTGCGGCGCCACGCCCGTTGCTGGCGCTTGTGCTGGCAGTGTGTCTGCTTGTTTCCGCGCTTCCTGCGGCATGGGCCTCCTCGGTAGGGTCCGGCCCCTCCAGCCTGACGCGCAGCACGGCGCCCACGTATGTGAAGCTGTCGCGCTCCGTGCTGATTTTCCAGGGCGATACCTATGGAAACGGGGCGTCCCTGACGCTGACGGCGGGCACGGTATGCCAGCTGTATTCGGAGAATTACTATACCGCCTCCGACGGGCTGCAGTATCACAGCCTGTATTATCTCAACACGCGCTATAACGTGCTGCGCACCGATATCCAGGGCGATATCATGACCGCCGCCGAGGTGGAGACCTACATCACCGGTACCCTGTGGAAGCAGACGACCTACAGCACCCTGCGCGAGCGGGACGGCCTGGTGGGCGATATCCGCGTGCATGCGGTGCAGCTGGCGCTGAGCCGGCTGGGCTATTACACCGGCGCGCTCGACGGCGACTACGGCGAAAAGACCGACGCGGCCATGAAGGAATTCCAGCGCAGGAACGGCCTTGACCCGGACGGCTCCGCGGGCCCCCTGAGCCAGCCGGTTCTCTTCGCGCTCGCCTCGGGCAGCGCGGTGCCGGGCACGGGCGGCTCCACAAGCGGCGGCAGCTCCAGCAGCGGCTCGTCCGGCTCCAGCAGCGGCAGCTCCTCCACCACGGGGAGCACGGCGCCCTCCAGCGGCACGCTCAAGACCACGGCGAGCGTCAACCTGCGCAAGAGCGCTTCCACCTCCTCGGCCAGGCTGGCGGTCGTGCCCAAGGGCGTGAACCTCAGCTATACCGAAACCTATGTCAAGAGCGGCGTCACCTGGTTCAAGGTGCGCTACAACAGCCTGACCGGCTGGCTGATGGGAACCTTCGTCAGCGCGGCCGGCAACGCCTCCAGCCCCGCCATCGGCACGGTGACGATCACCATGCCGGGCACCCGCGTGCGCGACGCCGCCAACGGCAACAAGACCGGTACCGTGCTGGCCAAGGGCACCGTGGTGGACCTGCTGGCTCAGCCCACGTCGGCGGGCGGCTATACGTGGTATAACATCCGCACCTCCAGCGGCCTGGTGGGCTTCGTCCGCGGGGACTGCGCGTCCGCCAGCATCGGCGGCGGCTCCGGCAGCGGGTCGGGCGGCAGCTCCGGCGTGGTGCCCAGCTCGGACAAGACCTTTGTGCGCCTGCCGTCCAATACCCTGCTCTTTACCACCGAGACCATGACTTCCTCCGGAGGCGTCACGGTGGCGGCGGGCACGGTGCTGCAGATGGTCAACACCACCACCTATAATGTGGGCGGCGTCGAATACTGCACCCTCTACTACAACAACCAGCGCTACAACGCCGTTTACAGCGACGTCAAGAGCGGCATTCTCACCAGCGACCAGCTGGCTGCCTATGTTAAGACCCTCTGGGCCAATCCGCTGGGTTCCTCGCTCAAGCGCGAGCTGGGACTCGTGGGTGATGTGCGCGTCTATGCGCTGCAGGTGGCCCTCAGCTCTTTGGGGTACTACACCGGCAATCTGGACGGCACCTATGGTTCCGGCACGGAAAGCGCGGTGCGCAACTACCAGCGCAAGGCCAAAATCAGCGTGGATGGCGACTGCGGCACCGAAACCTGGTCCGTGCTGACGGCACAGGTGCTGGGCAGCGGCAGCTCGGGCGGCACCGGCGGAACCGGCGGCAGTACGGGCGGCTCGGGCAGCGGCTCCATCACCGTGACGGATTTCGGAACGGTCAACAAGGTGGTCAAGGCCAGCTGGGATTGGGACAATGCCGGCATCGACCTCTTCCCCAAGGGCAGCTACGCCACCGTGATGGACGTGGCCACCGGCAAGGTGTTCCGCATCTACCGCTGGTCCGGCTCCAGGCATGCGGACTGCGTGCCCGCCACCGCGGCCGACACCAAGGTGATGTGCGATATCGTCGGCTTCCCCTATAACAGCAACCATCCCAACAGCAGCCAGCTGGCCCTCATCAAGGGCGACGGCGACAGCGACGTGGTCAACTACACCTGGCCGGACTTCAAAAACAAGTTCGGCGGGGCCACCAACATCGGAAGCGCCTGGGACCGCCGCGCGGCGCTGCTCAACGTCAACGGCACCGTGTACCCGGTCAGCATCTATGGCTTCCCGCACGGCTTCAACGGCACGGACAGCTTCTCGCAGTCCCGCTTCTCCAACGGGCAGTACTTCTACGCCGTCAACAACTACTACGGCATGATGTGCGTGCACTTCGTAGGCAGCACCACGCACGGCGGCACCTCGCCCGATTCCAAGCACCAGGCGGCCATCAATACGGCGTACGATTACGCCAAGAAGCTCTGGCCCACGCTGGTCAAGTAAGCAAACCAAAATCCAACCGCCCCGGCAGACAACGCTGCCGGGGCGGTTTTTTGCCGGCCTGGCCTGCATATGCTCTTTATGAAACCAATCCAAAGGAGGCGTCCCATGCAAGCCATTCACTATTTTCCCGGCGGCAACACGGCCGAGGGCTTTTGCAGCCATTTCGAGGACATCTTACCCGCACCCGCGCGTCGGCGCATGTTCTACCTCAAGGGCGGGCCGGGCGTGGGCAAGAGCACGCTGATGCGCCGCGTGGGCGAGGCGGCGGAGAAGGTGGGGCTGGAGGTGGAGTACTTCCACTGCTCGTCCGACCCGGACAGCCTGGACGCCGTATGCCTGCCGCAGAAGGGCGCGGCGCTGATGGACGGCACCGCGCCGCATGTCTACGACCCCGTGGCTCCGGGCGCGCGGGATACGCTCGTCAGTCTGGGGGACTTTCTGGACGAGGCGGCGCTCCGGCCCCGCCTGGATGAGATCCTGCGGCTGCAGGCGGCCATCTCCGGGCGTTTCCGGCGTTGCTACTGCTACCTGAGCGGCGCCCGAAGCGTGCTGGAAGCGGCGCGTCCGGGCCTGGAGGACTCGGGCAGGGCGCGCGAGCTGGCCGCGGAATGGGCGGACACCCTTCCGCTCAGGGGCGGCAAGGGAAGCATCCGCAGGCTGTTCGGCTCGGCGTATACGCCAAAGGGACATGTAGACCTGCTGCCCCGTATGGATCTGAAGCGGCGGGTGTCGGTGGACTGTCCCTTCGGGTTGGATGCGAATGTGCTGATGACGGAAGCGGCGCGGCAGGCCGCCGCGCGCGGCCTCCATGCGGTGGCGCTGATGGACCCGCTCTGTCCCGGGCGAATGCTGCATGTCGTCATCCCTGCGCATGGCGTGGGTCTGCTCTCGGGCCGCCGGGGACCTTCGGACCCGGGCGAATGGCTGGATGCGGAGGGACTGTTCGATATGGAGGCGGGCGCGGAAAAGGAGCAGAGCTTTGACCGCAACGCCTATGAGCTGCTGATCCAGCGCGCCACGGAACAGCTCTCCGCCGCCAAGAAGCTGCATGACGAGCTGGAGAGCCATTACGTGGGCCATATGGACTTTTTGAAATGGCGGACGGTGCTGGACCGCATTCTCGCGGAGCTGGAACTGGCCTAGGAGCGGTCAGTCGCGCTCGTAGACGGTGCAGATGGGAATGCTGTAGCTGTCCAGCGTGAACAGCACGTGGTAGCCCTCCGGCGGGTCCACCTCGTAGATGACGGCATAGGTCGTGTTGGAAAACAGGTAGGGTGCGTCCGGGTCGGCGCTCACCTCCAGCGCCTCCCGCTCCCCGGCGGAGAGCGTGGCGTAGGAGCGATCCAGTCCGAGCTGGCTCATGTCGTCCCGCGCGCCAATCTGCAGGGGAAGCGATTCGTCGCGGGGTTCCTTCAGCAGCCGCTGCATCGCGTTGCGGGTGCTGACCACCCAGTAGTCCAGCTCCATCTGCGTTTCCGCGTTCTTGTGGCCCAGCCGGTTGTAGTAGGCGTACTGATAGGGATGATTCTTGGCGATATCCGAAGCCGTCCACGCGAAGAACAGGCACAGGCCCGCCGCAAAGACGCGGTGCATGCCATATTCGCCCGTATGCCTGCGCAGAAAGCCGATGCACGCCGACAACCCGCGCGCACCCAGCAGCACCACGCCCGCGTACACGAAGTAGAAATGCCGCCAGCCGTTGTATACCAGCGGGCGGGTCAGCACCGCGAACAGGAGCGGCACAAACCAGCACAGGCTGGCGGCGGCCAGGGCCAAGGTGACGGGATCGCGCAGGGCGGCGGCGCGCTGCTGCCATACGCGGCGAACCACGCTGAGCTGGCCCACCGCCGCCAGAGGCACCACATACAGGGGCAGCGTGACCAGCATCATCCATACCAGGTAGTAGCGCGGCAGGGGGTTGACCGCGTGCTCAAAGCGCATGCCTCGGAACAGCACCACCCCCGGCCAGCGCGTGAAGCCGGAGGCGTTGGCCAGAAGATAGCGAAGGTATTCCAGCGGGCCGCTCCATAGCGCGGGCGTCAGCAGGGCGTAAAATCCCGCGAACAGCGCCACGGTTGCGGCGGCAATACCCACCGTGCGGCGGTTCCAGCGCCGCTGCGCCGTCACCAGCACCACCGCGCACAGGCCCGTCAGCCCCCATACAAAGAAGCCCACGACCTTGGTATTGGCGGCCATGGCGCCCGCCAGGGAAAACAGCGCGCCGCGCAGGAAGCCCGGCTGCTTGAGAAAGCGCAGACCAAGCCACAGTGTACACAAAAACAGCGTCATGAGCACCATGTCCTTGCTGTTGTAGTGCCCCTCGGCAAAAAAGCGCGGACACAGGTAGAGCAGCAGCATGCCGCCGCAGGAAACCGGACGGCTCAGCTTTGCCTCGCGGCAGAAGCCATACACGGCGGCCACGCCCAGCATGAACCATAGCCACGTATAGGCGTGCCACCATACCATGACCCGGTCAGGCTGCTCATCCCGAAGCGGCAGCAGCGCGGCGGCCAGATAGTAGGCGCACTGGCCATGGTCCCGCTCGATGCTCTGCGAAATCGGCGTGACGCCCCGCGACAGATACCACCGGGCGGGCGCGCTGTCCTCCCCGAAGAGGCGCAGGGCATATTCCAGCATGTTCTCCTCCAGGATGACCTGTTCGGTGGTCTCGTCGCAGGGCAGGCCGTAGTCCGTGCCGGCGGATAGGCCCACCAGGGCAAGGATGGCAAAGAACAACGCTACAAAGGCGAATTTGACGCGCTCAAGGGTCATGGCTGGACAGCCTCCTTTGCGGTGCGTTCGTAGATCGTCATGATGGGCTGACCGTAGGAGGAAAGCGCGACGCATTCGGTCATGTCCGCCTCCGGGGAAAAGCCGCTGAAACAGGCATAGGTGGGGTTGGAGAGCACGAAGCGCGCCCCGCCGCCCTCCGGCAGGCAGACGAAACGGCCGGCCAGCTCATCCGGCAGGGCGGCCAGCGCACGCTGCAGGGCATATTCGCTCCACAGGTCGGCGGGTTCTACGGTCAGCTCGCCCTCACAGGCCCCAGCCAGGCGGACAAGCGCGTCCCGCGCGCTTACGTTCCAGTAATCCAGCTCGTTGTAATCCGTGCCGCGCAGCTGTACCAGCGGCTGATAATAGGCGTACTGGTAGGGGTGCTGCGTGGCGATGCCCACGCCGGTGAAGGCCATGCACAGCCCCAGCAGCGCGGCAAAGACCCGCCGCCTCGCACCGCGCATATGCGTCCACAGTCCCCGCGCACCCTCCACGGCCAGCGCCAGCAGCGGTCCGTACAGGAAGTAGAAATGCCGCCAGCCGTTGTACACGCGTGTGCGGGTGAGCACGGCAAAGGCCAGCGGGAGCAGCCACAAAAGGACCGTCAGCAGCGGAACCAGGCCCGACGCGTCGCACGCGCGCAGGCGGCGCACGCCGGTCCACAGCGCCAGCGCCGTGCCCGCCGCGCACAGCATAAGCACCCACAGCGGCGTGGTCGCCAGTATCATGTAGGGCAGGTAGTACCAGGGCAGAGGCTGCGACGTGGTATCAAACACGCTGCCGCGAAACAGCACATACCCGTTCCAGCGCTGAAAGGCCGTCGCATTGGAGACGAGATAGCCGAAAAACGCCGCCGGGTCGGCCCACAGCGCGGGCGTAAGCTGCGCGTACAAACCCGCGAAGGAAAGGACCGTCACCCCGGCCACGGCCCAGACGCGCGGGATCATGCGGTGTTCCATCAGCAGGCGGACAAGCACATACAGCGCGCACAGGCCCCACAGCGCCAGCCCCGCCACCTTGGTATTGGCCGCCAGCGCGCCGAAGAGCGCGAAGCACAAGCCGCGAGCGAAGCCCGGCCTGCGCGCCAGCGCCAGCGCCTGCCACAGGGCGCACAGCGCCAGCGAAAACAGCGCGATGTCCTTGTTGTTGAAATGCCCGTGGGCAAAGAACTGCGGCGAGAGGAGCAGGCAGACCGGTCCCAGCAGCGCCCAGCCCCGTGAAAGTCCCATCTGCCGCAGCGCGGCGTAGAGCGCAAACCCGCCCAGCGTGAACAAGCTCCAGCAGGCCATGTGCCACAGCGCGCTGCGCTGCGCGCCCGTGAGGGAGAGGTCCAGCGCCGCCCATGCAAAGGGATAGAAGGCGGCCGTGCCGTGGTCCTGCTCGATGCTCTGCGAGATAGGCCGCAGCGTTTCGATGGCGAGCGGCCCCTGCGTGGCGGCCAGCGCCTCAAAGCGGCTTTCGTCCAGCCCCAGCGTGCGGGCATACTCCCACAGGTTCATGCGCAGGATGTCGATTTCCGTCTGCTCGTCCCAGGCGGGACCATAGTCGCCGGCGGTCAGAAGCCCCAGCGCCAGAAAGGCGGCAAAAAAGACGCATACCGCCCACCGGGGCAAAGCCTTGTTCATCAAAACACCTCATTTGCAGCGGGAAAGCCGGTCTTCCCTCCCTAGATTATACCGCAGAACCTCCGGCTTGGGAAGATGGGTAAAGCCCGCGCGCAGGTGCGCGCGGGCTTGTGTTGTCTGAGGGAGGGTCAGATTTCCTCTTCGCCGCCATCCGAGCCGTCCACCACGGTTTCGGTCTCGTCCGTCATCTTGGCGACGGCCTCCTCAAAGGCGGCTTCGTCGGCCTCGTCGGGCTCCTCCTGCTCGGCGCGGGCCACGGCGACGATCTTGGCGCCCTCGCTCAGGCGCATGAGGCGAACGCCCTGGGTGTTTCGGCCGCTTTCTCGGATATCGCTGACGGCCATGCGGATGATGGTGCCGTCGTCGGTGATGAGCATGATGTCCTCATTCACGTCCACGGCCAGCTGCGCGGCCAGCTCGCCCGTCTTTTCGGTGAGCGCCATGGCGCGGATGCCCATGCCGTTGCGGCCTTGCTCGCGGTACTGGTCGGGGTCGGTGCGCTTGCCGTAGCCGCCCGTGGTGATGGCCAGAATCTGCTGGCCGTCGGTCAGGCGGCTCATGTCGATCAGCTCGTCGCCCGGCTGCAGCTTCATGGCATGCACGCCCATGCCGGTGCGGCCGATCACGCGGATGCTGCTTTCGTGGATGCGCAGCGCCCGGCCCTGACGGCTGCCGATGATCAGGCTCATGTCGCCGTCGGTCAGCTCCACGGCGCACAGCTCGTCGTCGTCGCGCAGGGTGATGGCGATCAGGCCCGCCTTGCGCAGGTTGGCAAACTCGCTGTAGGGGGTGCGCTTGATCATGCCGTTCTTGGTCATCATGACCAGGTAGTGCTCCTCCAGCCCGCGCGGGACGGGGATCATGGCGGTGACCTTTTCGTCGCCCGCGATCTGCAGGAGGTTGACGATGGCCATGCCGCGCGCGGTGCGCCCCGCTTCGGGGATCTGGTAGCACTTGAGGTTGTAGACGCGGCCGCGGTTGGTGAAGAACATGATCTCCTCGTGGGTGTTGACGATGATGAGGCGCTCGGCAAAGTCCTCCTCGCGGGTGGCCATGCCGCTGACGCCCTTGCCGCCGCGGTGCTGCGCGCGGTAGGTGCTCTTGGGCAGGCGCTTGACATAGCCGAAGTGCGTCATGGTCACCACCATGTCGTCGGACTGGATGAGGTCCTCGATGTCGATTTCGCCCTCCATCACGGTCAGCTCCGTGCGGCGCTCGTCGGCGAACTTGTCGCGGATGTCGGCCATCTCCTGCTTGATCACGCCCATGAGCAGGCCCTCGTCGGCCAGCAGGCTCTTGTAATAGGCGATGTTCTTTTCCAGCTCGTCGTATTCGGCCTGCAGCTTGTCGCGCTCCAGGCCGGTCAGGCGGGCCAGGCGCATGTCCAGAATGGCCTGCGCCTGTTTGTCGGAGAAGGCGAAGCGCTCCATGAGGGCGGTGCGGGCGGCGGAGGTGTCGCTGCTGCCGCGGATGATGGAGACGATCTCGTCGATGTGGTCCAGCGCCTTGAGCAGGCCCTCCAAGATGTGCGCGCGCGCCTCGGCCTTGTCCAGATCGTATTTGGTGCGGCGGGTGACGACGTCCTTCTGGTGGGCGATGTAGTGATAGAGCATCTCGCGCAGGGAGAGGACCTTGGGCTCGCCGTTCACCAGGGCGAGCATGTTGGCGCCGAAGGTCTCCTGCATGGAGGTGTGCTTGTAGAGGTAGTTGAGCACCACGGTGGGATGCACGTCGCGCTTGAGCTCGATGACGATGCGCATGCCGTTGCGGTCGCTCTCGTCACGGATGTCGGAGATGCCGTCCAGGCGCTTTTCGTGCACCAGCTCGGCGATCTTCTCCACCAGCTTGGCCTTGTTGACCATGTAGGGGATTTCCGTGACCACGATGCGGCTGCGGTTTTGGCTCATGGTCTCGATTTCGGTTTTCGCGCGCACCAGAATGCGGCCGCGGCCCGTGTGATAGGCCGCGCGGATGCCGCTCTGGCCCAGGATGATGCCGCCGGTGGGGAAGTCCGGCCCCTTGATGAACTGCATCAGGTCCTCGGTGGTGCAGTCGGGATGGTCGATCATGTGGATGCAGCCGTCCACCACCTCGCGCAGGTTGTGCGGGGGGATGTTGGTGGCCATGCCCACGGCGATGCCGTTGGAGCCGTTGACCAGCAGGTTGGGGTAACGGCTGGGCATGACGGTGGGCTGGAGGAGCGTTTCATCGAAGTTGGGATAGAAGTCCACGGTGTCCTTGTCGATCTCGCCGATCAGGTGCAGCGTGAGCTTGCTCATGCGCGCCTCGGTGTAACGCATGGCGGCCGCGCCGTCGCCGTCCACGGAGCCAAAGTTGCCCTGGCCCTCCACGAGGGGATAGCGGATATTGAAGTCCTGCGCCAGACGCACCATGGCGTCGTAGACGGAGCTGTCGCCGTGGGGATGGTATTTGCCCAGCACGTCGCCCACGATGCGGGCGCTCTTGCGAAACGGCTTGTCGGGCGTCATGCCCAGCTCGTTCATGGCGTACAGGATACGCCGGTGCACGGGCTTGAGGCCGTCGCGCACGTCCGGCAGGGCGCGGTTGATGATGACCGCCATCGCGTAGCTGATGAACGATTTTTTCATCTCGTGCTCAAGGTCGATGGGGATGAGCTTGTCGTTGATGGTGGAAGCCATGGGGGTGGTCCCTCCTTACTGTGATGGGGCAAGAGGAAGCGTCAGATATCCAGGTCCGTGACCAGCTTGGCGTTTTCCTCGATAAACTCCTTGCGGGGCTCCACCTTGTCGCCCATCAGGAGGCTCATGATCTCATCGGCGGCCATGGCATCCTCCACGGACACCTGCATCATGGTGCGGGTTTCGGGGTTCATGGTGGTCTGCCAGAGCTGCTCGCTGCTCATCTCGCCCAGCCCCTTGTAGCGCTGGATCTCCGGCTTGGGGTCGCGGCCGATTTCCTGCAAAAGCTTCTCCAGCTCGTTGTCGTCGTAGACGTAGTATTCCTTCTTGGATTTTGTCACCTTGTAGAGCGGCGGCATGGCGATGTACACATAGCCCTTTTCGATGAGGGGCCGCATGTAGCGGTAGAAGAAGGTCAGCATCAGAATTCGGATGTGCGCGCCGTCCACGTCCGCGTCCGTCATGCACACGATGCGGTGGTAGCGCAGCTTTTCGATGTTGAACTCATCCCCGTAGCCGCAGCCGAAGGCGGTGATCATGGCCTTGATCTCGTTGTTGGACAGGGCGCGGTCGATGCGTACCTTCTCGACGTTGAGGATCTTGCCGCGAAGGGGCAAGATGGCCTGGAAGAAGCGGTCGCGGCCCGTCTTGGCGCTGCCGCCGGCGCTGTCGCCCTCCACAAGGAAAATCTCGCACTTCTCCGGGTCGCGCTCGGTGCAGTCGGCCAGCTTGCCCGGCAGGCTCGCGCTTTCCAGCACGGTCTTGCGGCGGGTAAGTTCCCGCGCCTTGCGCGCGGCCTCGCGGGCGCGCGCCGCGCCCACGCAGCGGTCCAGAATGATGCGCGCGATGGCCGGGTTCTCGCCCAGGAACGTGGAAAGCCGGTCGTACACCAGCCCGTCCACGATGCCGCGCACCTCGCTGTTGCCCAGCTTGGACTTGGTCTGGCCCTCAAACTGCGGCTCCACGAGCTTGACGCTGATGACGGCGGCCAGGCTCTCGCGCACGTCCTCGCTCTTGAGGTTGGTATCGGAGGCCTTGAGGAAGCCGAACTGACGGCCGTATTCGTTGATGCTGCGGGTGAGCGCGGAGGAAAAGCCGGTCAGGTGCGTGCCGCCCTCCGGGGTGTGGATGTTGTTGGCGAAGGTGTAGATGTTCTCCTGATAGGTGTCGTTGTACTGGAGAGCGACCTCCACCGTGGTCCCCTTGATGACGCCCTCCATGTAGATGGGGTCGGGGAAGAGGACCTCCTTGTTCTTGTTGAGGTAGCGCACGAACTCGATGATACCGCCCTCGTAGTGGTACACGCGCTCAATGATGGGCTCCACGCGCTCGTCGGTCAAAGTGATGCGCACGCCCTTGTTGAGGAAGGCCATTTCGCGCAGGCGGGCCTTGAGGATATTGAACTGGAAGTCGCCCGTCTCAAACACGCCGTCGGGGTTGTCCTCGCCGCGGGCGTCGGGCCAGAACTGCACGGTGGTGCCGGTGCGGTCGGTCGTGCCGATCACCTTGAGGTCATAGAGCACCTTGCCGCGCGCGTATTCCTGCTGGTAGACGTTGCCGTCCTGATAGACGGTCACCTTCATGCGGCGGCTGAGGGCGTTGACCACGCTGGCGCCCACGCCATGCAGGCCGCCGGATACCTTGTAGCCCTCGCCGCCGAACTTGCCGCCCGCGTGCAGCACCGTCAGGCAGACCTCCACCGCAGGGCGGCCCAGCTTGGGATGGATGCCCACGGGGAAGCCGCGGCCGTTGTCGCGCACCTCGCAGCTGCCGTCCTTGCGCAAAAAAACGTTGATATCGGTGCAGTAGCCGGCCAGCGCCTCGTCGATGGCGTTGTCCACGATTTCATAGACGCAGTGATGCAGGCCGCGAAAAT
Organism: uncultured Eubacteriales bacterium; assembly: GCA_944349545.1. GTDB lineage: Bacteria > Bacillota > Clostridia > Christensenellales > Aristaeellaceae > Limiplasma. The sequence continues at coordinate 1,204 of CALVNG010000055.1, read as the reverse complement.
CCGTGGAGCCGATGTACATGCCGGGACGCTTGCGCACCGCCTCCAGCCCCTCGAGCACCTGGATCTGCGTCTCGTCATACGCGTTTTTGTCCACGGCGGTCGCGCTGGTCGCGGAGGCGTGCGGCTCGGTCTGGTCGTTGGGCAGATCGGTATCGCCCGGCTGATTGTAGTTGATTTCCGGAGTCTGATCGGTCACCAAATTCCACTCCCTTTGGCGCATGCCGCGCCGGATGCTTCCGCCGAGGCGGACATGGAAAACCGCCTCGCGCCCGCGCAGAGCATGAGGCGGTATCCGTATCGGTATTATACCATTTTTTTTGCCGTATGAAAAGGGGCCGCTTCCTTAATATATAAAAGAAAAGGCGCTTCCCGTCCCTTTTGGGACAGGAAGCGCGGAAAAGTTTACTTTTTCTGCGTGTTTTTGCGCAGGCTGGAGAGGGTCTTGCTGCCGGCCATGCCGTCGGCGTGCAGCCCCTTCTGGTACTGGTACTTCTTGACCGCCTCATAGGTCAGGTCCCCGTATACGCCGTCGATGGCGCCCTTGTAGCAGCCGACCTTCTTGAGCATCTGCTGCAGGGACTTGACCTTGCTGCCTTCACAGCCGTAGTACAGGGTGTTGGGGTTGTTGGGCTTGGAGGTGTCGATGCGCTCGCGGTCACGGGTGCCGTTGATGGCGCTGGTACCCTCGTAAAGCGCGGTGAGGGTGCGGTCGCCGGGCTTGCCGTCCACCGTGATGCCGATGGCCTCCTGGAATTTGCGCACGGCGCGCCGCGTTTCAGGGCCGAACTTGCCGTCCACCTTGCCCTTGTAGTACCCCTTGCTTTTGAGCTTGGACTGCATATCGCGCACATCCTGGCTTTCCTCGCCATAGGGAATGGTGTTGTAGGCCAGGGCGGTCGCCACCACGGACAGGCACAGGATCAGCGCCATCAGAAACGCGACAAAACGCATAAAGGACATTCGCATACCATTCCTCCTTTCCTTTGCTTCAGTATACCGCAAGCGGCACGTCTTGCCAAGAGGAAAAAGAAGCGGAGGAAAAACCTTTGTGATATCTTTACAAAGCCTGGCGTGTTTTGATATAATCACATGAGATATGCGCCTGTAGCTCAGCAGGATAGAGCGGCCGCCTCCTAAGAAAGATGCCGCCTATCACATTTTCGAGGAATCGAAAGTGAGCGCATCGTCCGAAATGTGTTCGGCG
>CALVNG010000054.1 GCA_944349545.1 uncultured Eubacteriales bacterium | reverse complement strand
TACGACATGGACGACCTGGTGCACGTGATGCAGCGCCTGCGCGCGCCCGACGGCTGCCCCTGGGACCGCGAGCAGACCCACGAAAGCCTGCTGCCCAGCCTTCTGGAGGAAAGCTACGAATACATTCAGGCCGTGCGCGACGGCGACATCGACCATATGTACGACGAGCTGGGCGACGTGCTTCTGCAGGTGGTGTTTCATGCCGAGGTGGCGCGCCAGCACGGCGATTTTGACATTCACGACGTCACCACCGCCATCTGCCGCAAGATGATCGAGCGGCACACCCACATCTTCGGCACGGAAAAGGCCGATACCGCCGGGCAGGTGCTGGACAACTGGGAGGCCCTCAAGCGCCGCCAGCGCGGCATCACCACGCACGCGCAGGCCATGGAGGACGTCTCCACCGGGCTGTCGCCCCTGCTGCGCGCCAGCAAGGTGCAGCATAAGGCGCACAAGGTAGGTTTCGACTTTGCGGGCGCGTCGGAGGCGCTTTCCAAGGTGTACGAGGAGGCGGACGAGGTATCCCAGAACCTGCGCGACGGCGCGGACCCGGAGATGGAGCTGGGCGATCTGCTGTTTTCGGTGGTCAATGTTTGCCGCCTCAGTGGCAAGAATCCCGATATTGCCCTTTTTGCTTCCACAAATAAGTTCATTTCCCGCTTCCGTGCCATGGAAAACGCCATAAAAAAGTCGGGAAAATGCTTAGAGGACTTGACTTTATCGGAAATGGATGTATACTGGAACACAGGAAAGCGAGGCGGGCAAAGGGTTTGAGCCAAAAACCCCGTGAGATCGCGCTTTCCATGAACGAAACCCCGTCTTCCATGCCATGCATGGGAAAATCAAAGGAGGTAATTCATTGTGAACAAAGCTGAATTGACTGCCGCTATCGTTAAGAAGACCGGTTTTACCAAGAAGGACGCTGAAAAGGCGATCGCTGCCGTGACCGACGTCATCACCGAGACCCTGGCCGCTGGCGAGAAGGTCCAGATCGTTGGCTTCGGCGGCTTCGAAGTCCGCAGCCGCCCCGCGCGCGTGGCCCGCAACCCCCGCACTGGCGAGCAGATCAGCATCGAGGCCTCCAAGGCCCCCGTCTTCAAGGCCGGCAAGGCTCTGAAGGACAGCGTCAACAAGTAATTCTTTTTGGCGAAGCCGCCGTCACCGATGGCGGTCCGCGCGTCGTCCGGCAGTCTGCAGCGGCTGTCTGGCGGCGCTTTTTTGATCCCTTGCCTGCCGCGGCCAAATGCGGTATCATAAGAAAAAGCCATGTTCCGGAGGACATCAGCCATGCCGCTTGACACCCGTTATTCGCTCGATCAGACCCTTCGCCTCCTGTCCATCCCCAGCCCCTCAGGCTATCCCCGCCAGGTATGCGACGCCCTCATGGAAACGCTGGAGGGCCTTGGCTTCTCGCCCCGGCAGCTGCGCAAGGGCGGCGTGGTGTGCCCGCTGGGCGGCGAGGGGCGCCCCCTCGTGCTGGCCGCGCATGTGGACACGCTGGGTCTGATGGTGCGCGCCATCAAACCGGACGGACGGCTGGCTTTCACCTGCCTGGGCGGGCCGTCCCTGCAGGCTGTGGAGACGGAAAACGTGACCGTCATCACCCGTGGCGGGCGACACTATACCGGCGTGGTGGAGCTGCGCAATGCCTCCAAGCATGTCAACCGCGACCTGGACAGCGAAAAACGCGACGACACGACGCTGGAGATCCTCCTGGACGAGGAGGTTGCCTCCCGCGAGGACGTGGAGCGGCTGGGCGTCGCCGTGGGCGATATCGTCTGCCTCGATCCCCGCGCCCGCGTGACCGAAAGCGGCTTCATCCGTAGCCGCTTCCTGGACGACAAGCTCAGCGCGGGCATGCTGCTGGCGCTGGCCAAGGGGGTGGCGGAGGGCGCGGTGCGGCTCTCGCGCAAGGTCACGCTGTTTTTCTCCGTCTATGAGGAAGTCGGCCACGGCGCGTCCTGCGGACTGCCGGAGGACACCGAGGACCTGTTGGTGGTGGACATGGGATGCGTGGGCGAGGGCCTTTGCTGCCGCGAGCAGCAGGTATCCATCTGCGCCAAGGATTCCTCCGGCCCCTATGATTATGAGATGACGGGCGAGCTGATCGCCCTGGCCAGGGCAAACGGCATCGACTACGCCGTGGACGTGTACCCCGCCTACGGCAGCGACGCGGCCGCGGCGCTTCGCGCGGGGCATGACGTGCGCTTCGCGCTCATCGGCGCGGGCGTGTACGCCTCGCACGGCTACGAGCGCAGCCATCGCAAGGGCGTGGAAAACGCCCTGCGCCTGATCGAAGCGGTCGTGACCGCCTGAAAGGAGCAGATCCCATCATGCGATTGGACAAATATCTGAAGGTATCGCGCATCATCAAGCGCCGCACCGTGGCCAACGAGGCCTGCTCGGGCGGGCGCGTATCGCTCAACGGCAAGGTGGCCAAGCCCGGCGCGGAGGTGCGCGAGGGCGACGTGCTGGAGCTCCGCTTCGGCAGCCGCGTGGGCCGCTACCGCATCCTTAGCGTGAAGGAAACCGTGCGCAAGGAAGGCGCGCAGGACATGTACCAGGTGCTGGAGGAGGACGCGCAGACGCGCATGGAGCGCGGGGAGGGATAATGTGAAAAGCTATGCCGTCATTCTGGGCGGGGGCAGCGGCCGGCGCATGGAGGCTGACCAGAACAAGGTCTTTTTGCCGCTTCGGGGCGTTCCCGCCATCGTGCGGGCCATCGCGCCGTTTACGGGGCTGTGCGCGGGCGCGGTGGTGGTGGCCGCGGCCGCCGAGGTGGAGGAGATGCGCTCTGTGATCGCGCGCTATGGCCTGGACCGCTTCGTGCTGCGTGTGGCGCCGGGCGGCGCGGAGAGGCAGGACTCGGTGCGCTGCGGGCTGGACGCCCTGCCGGACGACGCCGAGTGCGTGCTCATCCACGATGGCGCCCGCGCGCTGGTCACCGAGGACGTCATCCGCCGCGCCATCGAATCGGTGGAAGCGCGCGGTTCGGGCATCGCGTCGGTGCCCGTGAGCGACACCATCAAGCGCGCCGCGCCCGACGGCCTGGTGCTGGATACTCCCGACCGCTCCGCGCTGCGCGCCATGCAGACCCCGCAGGCCTTCCGGGTGGAACTGATCCGCCAGGCCCATGAGATTGCGCGCCGCGACGGGTTTTTGGGCACGGACGATGCCGCGCTGCTGGAGCACGCGGGCATGCCGGTCTACCTGTGCGAGGGCAGCCGGGAAAACCTCAAGCTCACCACCCCCACCGACCTCATGCTCGCCGGGCTGATTCTAGCCGCGCGGGCGGAAAAGGAGCTGATCGGATGATGCGCATCGGACACGGCATGGACGTGCACCGCCTGGTGGAGGGCCGCAGGCTCATCCTCTGCGGGGTGGAGGTGCCGCACGCGCTGGGCCTGCTGGGCCACAGCGACGCCGACGTGGCTACCCACGCCCTGATGGACGCGCTTTTGGGCGCGGCCGCGCTGGGCGACATCGGCAAGCTCTTTCCCGATACGGACGAGCGCTACCGCGGCGCGGATTCCATCGGCCTGCTCCGGGAGGTCTGCGCGCTGCTCCGCCGGGAAGGCTACGCGCTGGGCAACGCGGACGTGACCATCGTGGCGCAGCGTCCGAGGCTTCGTCCGTATATCGACGCCATGCGGGCCTGTCTGGCCCGGGCCATGGACGTGGAGGACGGGCGCGTCAGCGTAAAGGCCACCACCACCGAGCGTCTGGGCTTTGAAGGCGAGGAACTGGGCATCAGCGCGCACGCGGTATGCCTGCTGGAAACCCGTTCCCCTGAGCCGAGGTAGCCGCCATGCGCCGCGTCCGGCACCGCCTTCAGCTCATGGCGGTACCGGAGCGCAACAGCATACTGCTTATAGTCTCTCTTTCGTTTCTGGCAGGCTGTCTGTCGGCCCTGCGGCTGGCGGACGGAGCCTGGTTGTGGCTGCTCGCGGGGCTGTCCCTGCCGCTGGGATGGCTGCTGCGCAGGTTGGGTGCGGGCGCGGGGATCGCGCTCGCACTCTGCTTTTTCGCGCTGGGCGTCCTGCGTTTCCAGTCCGCCTATGTAACGCCCCAGCCCAATCCCGGCACCTATGAGATCACCGGGTATGTCTGCGGCGGCGCGACCCCGCGCACGGACCAGCGCGTTTCCTTCGTCCTGGGGGATGTGGCGCTGGATGGCGTACCTGCTTTAGGCACGGCGTACTGCACGCTGCATTACGACGACGCCCCGCCCGCTCTGTTCGACGGCGCGCAGGTGCGATTCGAGGGCCGGGTCTATCTTCCCGATGGCAAATCGGGCGCGCCGCACATGGACTTCGCCCTGTGGATGCGTCAGAGCGGGCAGTCCTTCGGCGTCGCCGCCTATCAGGGGATCACGGTGCTCAACGCGGAGGCGGACGCGCCCGTTAGGGACGCGGCTTACCGCGTGCGTCAGGCGTTCACCCGCGCGCTGGAGCGCGTCATGGGCGGAGAGGCGCGCGTAGCCGTGGCCCTGCTTCTGGGCGAGCGCGAGGGACTGAGCCAGCAGGAGCGCGACGCGTTTGAAACGCTGGGCGTGGCGCATGTGATGAGCGTGTCCGGGCTGCACGTGGGGCTGCTGGGCGGGCTGCTGCTCGCCCTGCTTCGCTGCCTGCGCGTGCCCCGAAAGCGGCGGCTGCCGGTGCTGGCGCTGTTTCTGCTGGGGTACTGCGCGCTCACGGGATTTTCCGCCGCCTCCGTGCGCGCGGCGGTCATGATGGTGCTCACGCTGCTGGCGGGACTCGCCGCGCGTAGGCCCGACCCGCTGACGACGCTGGCCACCGCCATGCTGGTCGTGCTCGCCCTGGACCCGCTGCAGGCGTGGTCCGCAGGCTTCGTGCTCAGCTTTTCGGCCATGCTGGGCATTACGCTGCTGCTGCCGCCGCTGAAACGGCTGTTTGACCGCCTGTTTCCCGCCCCGGACAGGAAACACCGTCCCCTGGGCCGTGCGTTCAGGCGGTTCAGACAGGGCGCGCTGTCGCTGCTGGCGGTTTCGCTCGCTGCCCAGGCAGGCGTGCTGCTTCCCACGGCGGCGTATTTCCACCGGATTCCGCTCTACGGCGTCGTGATCAACCTGCTCATCGTGCCGCTGGCGGGCACGCTGCTCACGCCCCTGTCCGCCATCGTCCTGCTTTTCTCTCCCGTTCCCCTCGCGGGGCAGGCGGTGGGATGGGCGGCTTCCCGGCTGGCGCGGCTGCTCCTGTGGCTGGTGGAACTGCTCTCCACGCTGCCGGGCGCGTCGGTGCGCGTGTCCTCCCCACACATGCTGGCCGGCCCCGCGCTGGCGCTGATCGCGGTGATGCTGTCGGGCCGCGCGCCCGGCTCCCTGCGCCGCCGCGCGCTGGCCTCGGCGCTGGTGCTGGCCGTGGCGGCGGGCGGCGCGTATCTCTCCCGCCCGGCGGATGTGCGCTATATTCAGCTTGCCGTGGGTCAGGCGGACTGCGCCCTGCTGATGGACGGCGAGCAGACCATCCTCATCGATGTGGGCAGCGATGGGGAATCCGCGCTGGACTACCTGCTTGCGGAGGGGCGCGACGTGGACGCGCTGTTCATCACGCATCTGCACCTGGACCACATCGGCGGCGTCGCGGACCTGCTGGACGCAGAAGTGCGCATCGGGCACGTCTACCTGCCCCTCAACGCTGCCCGCCAACAGGCGGACCCGGATGCGCTGGAGCTGCTGGAGCGGCTGGAGGAAGCCGGCATTGCGGTCACGGAGCTTGCGCGCGGCGACGAGATGCGCTACAATACCACCAGCGTATCCGTGCTGTGGCCCGTGCGGGAACACATCCGCTCCGGACAGGACGCCAACGAGCTGCCGCTGGTGCTGTCCATCGGCTTCGGCCCGTACACCATTCTCAGCGCGAGCGACCTTGCCGGCGCCTATGAGCGCTATGCCGCCGCGCCCGCGGATGTGCTCAAGGTGGCGCATCATGGCAGCGCGTCCAGCACGGGCGAGGCGTTTCTTGAGCAGGTGGGCGCGCGCGTGGCGCTGGTGAGCTGCTCATCCGGCAGCCGTTACCTGCCCGGTGAGGCGACGCTGGAGCGGCTGGCCCGCAGCTGCGCTGAGGTGCTGCGCACCGACGCCTGCGGCGACATCACCCTCACCCTGCGCGGCGGGCAGCTGTGCATTACACCCTACAAAGCGAGGTGGGTCCCGTGAATCACACCGCCTTTTTTGACGCCGTCAGAGATGGGCGCATCGCCGGCTGCTATCTGTTTGAGGGCACGGAGGAATACATCAAGCAGCAGGCGCTTAAAAACCTGTGCGCGCGCCTGTTGCCCGAAGGGCTGGAGCAGATGAACCTGACCGATCTGACCGACCCCGCCCCCGACGCGCTCATCGCCGCCGCCGAAACGCTGCCCTTTCTGGCCGAAAAGCGCGTGGTGGTGGTGCGGGAATGCGCCCTGCTCACCGCGGGCCGCAAGGCCGAGGACGAGGACAGGGCCGCCACCCTGATGGACTATGTCCCCCGCATCCCGCCCACGGCATGCGTGGTGTTCTACGTCAAGGGCAAGGCGGACGGCCGCAAGAAACTCTATGCCCTGCTCAAAAAGCAAAACGCCATCGTGGATTTCTCCCCCATGAACGAGGCCGAGTGCGCCGACTGGTGCGTGCGCGCCCTGCGCCGCATGGGCAAGCGCATCAGCGGTGAAAACGCCGCGCGGCTGGTCTTTACCGTGGGGCGCGACGCGGCGCTGCTGCGCCAGGAGATGGACAAGCTGTGCGCCTACCTGGGTCAGCGAGAGGATATTGCCGCGGAGGACATCGACCAGATCTGCACCCGGTCTACGGAGTGCACGGTGTTTCAGATGGTGGACGCGCAGGTGGCGGGCAGCAACGACACGGCCTTTGCCCTGCTTGGCGACATGCTACGCTCCGGCGAGGACCGGGTGGGCATTCTTGCGATGCTGCTCAGGCAGTACCGCATCCTTTACCACATGCGCTGTCTGATGGACGAGCGCGTCCCGCAGGCGTCCCAGGCGCAGCTGCTGGGCATCCCGCCCTTTGCGGTGGGGCGCACGCAGCAGCAGGCCCGGCGCTTTGACAAGGCGCGGCTGCGCGCGGCCTACGATTTCCTGCTGGACTATGAATACCGGCTCAAGCAGGGACGCGTGCCGCAGGAGGGCTGCGCCGAAAGCGCGCTTTTGTACCTGGAGGGACTGTTGAGAGGAGAAGGCGCATGCATGAACCCCTGACCGTCCTGCCCCTCGGCGGGGCGCATCCGGACCTTGCCCGCGTTCGGCGGCTTTACGAACGCGCCTTTCCCGCCAACGAGCGCCGCCCCTTTGAAGCGCTGCTGTCCGGCTTTCAGGGGCAGGGCGAACTGCTTGCCTTCTATCATGAGGGCGGCTTTGCGGGCTTTGTCAGCCTGCTCAGCTGCGCCGATATCACCCATATCCTCTACTTTGCCGTCGAGGAGCCGCTGCGCAATCAGGGGCTGGGCTCGGCCGCGCTGGACGCCGTCAAGCGCCTCAAGCCGGGCCGGCGGCTGATCGCCGATCTGGAAGCGCCCCTCCCCGACGCGCCCAACCGCGCGCAGCGCCTGCGCCGCCGGACGTTTTACCGGCGCGCGGGTTTCGTTCCTTCGGGCGTGAGCTACCGCTGGCAGGGCGAATCCTACGAGCTGATGGTCTTTGGCGGCGCGCTGGATGAGGCCGCGTTTCTTGCATTCTGGCGGCATTTCGGCGTGACGCCCAAGACCGGCGGTTCCTTTTGACCCGCTCCCCCACCGACCACAAGCAAAGGAGGCGTTTCATGCCCATCGTATCCGTGCAGGCCGCCGGCCGCTATGCCCCGGAGCTTCTCGACCGCGCCGTGGCCGCTCATTTTGAGACCCTCGACGTGGCGCGCGATCTAAGGCCCGGCATGCATGTGCTCCTCAAGCCCAACCTGCTGGCCGCGCGCGACCCCGCGCTGGCCGTGACCACGCACCCCGAGGTGCTGGCTGCCGTGGCCCGCTGGCTGCGCGCGCACGGCATATCCCGCATCACTCTGGCGGACAGCCCCGGCGGCGTATACAGCGCCTCCATGCTCAAAAAGCTCTACGCGGCATGCGGCCTTTCGCCGCTTGAGGGGCTTTTGCATCTCAATCTGGACGTTTCCAGCGGACGGCGCGGAAATTTCGCGCTCATCACCCCCGTGCTTGAGGCCGACTACATCATCAACTGCGCCAAGCTCAAAACCCATGGGCTGACCGTGATGACTGCCGGGGTGAAAAACCTTTTCGGCTGCATCCCCGGCCTGAAAAAGCCGGAATGGCACTGTCTCAGACCCACCATCGGCGGGTTCAGCGATATGCTGATCGACCTGTGCGAGGCCGTGGCCCCCCAGATCACGCTGCTGGACGCCGTGGACTGCATCGAGGGCAACGGCCCCGGCGGCGGCGACGTGCGGCATATGGGCATGACGCTGTGCTCCCGCTCGCCCTATGCGCTGGACGAGCAGGCCGCTTTGCTCATGGGCCTGCGGGGCGACATGCCCCCCACCGTGCAGGCCGCCCGGCGTCGCGGGCTGATGCAGGAACCCGCTGCGCTTGCGGGCGACGTCCTCGTCCCGGCCGATCCGCCCTTCCGCCTGCCGGACGCCATTCTGGGCAAGGAGCGCTTCCTTTCGGGCAACGGGCTGTTTCACCGCTTCTTCGGACGGGGCCGCGCCCTGCCGCGCGTGGACGCCGCCATGTGCGTTGGCTGCGGCCGCTGCGCCGAATCCTGCCCCATGCACCTGATCCGCATTGAAAACCGCAAGGCGGTGATGACCTCCAGGGGCTGCATCTCCTGCTTCTGCTGCCAGGAGATGTGCCCCGCGCACGCCATCGAAGCGCGGCCCAAGGGGCTGTTTTTCCGGTAGCTGCGGCTAAAGCCCTCGCTTTTGCTTCTCCGTCAGAAACTGCATCCCCTGCCCGATCAGCTGCTCGGCAATGCCCGCGACCTCGCTCGCGGGCGTTTCCATGTCCTCCCACAGCCAGCGGCGCAAAAGCCCGATGCATCCCCAGCTGGCGTAGGCGTAGAACCAGGAGATCTCTCTGGGCGACACGCCCTCAAACATGCGCTGGTAGCTCTCCTGGCACACCATGCGCCCCAGGTCCAGCATCTTCCACAAAAATGCCCGGTCCCCGTATTCGCCCAGAATCACCTCGCACATATCGCGGTTTTCGCGCATCCACTGGAACACCGCCGCGGTGATCTCCCGCTGGGGCGGGTTGGCGTTATTGTCCAGCATGGGTTGAAGCTCGTCCAGCACATCCCGGTACATGTCGCTTTCGATTTTTTCCCGCAGGTCGTAGATGTCGCGGTAGTGCGCGTAAAACGTTCCCCGGTTGATGCCCGCCACCTCGCACAGCTCCTTGATGGAGATGCTCTGGATGGGCTTTTGCTTCAACAGACCCGTAAAGGCTTCCCGTATCAGCCGCTGCGTCACCCGCACGCGATGGTCCTTGCTTCCCGGCATTTGTTACATCTCCTCCGTACACTTTTGGCCCCCTGTGTTCAGAAACCAATCAGACGGCGCGTTTCTGACGGTTGCCTCCGTCCGCTGTCCGCATTATAATCCAGTCAGAGAAGATAATCAACAGCCCTGTATGATTTCGAAGGGGAGTGTGTGTTATGTTCACCTGGATTGTGACAGGCGCAGCGGGGCATTTGGGCGGCACAATCGTGCGCCTGCTGGAGGAACGCGGGGCCGATGTGCGGGGCCTGGTGCTGCCGCACGAAAGCGTTGCCGACCAGCATCATACGCGCTATTTCCCCGGCGACGTAACCCGCCCGGAGACGCTCATCCCCCTTTTCGAGGGGACGGACCCGGCGAGGACCATCGTCATCCACACCGCCGGGCTGATCGACATCGGCGACCGCCCCTACGAGGAATTGCGGCGCGTAAACGTGGAGGGCACACGCAACGTGCTGTCTCTCTGCCAGCGATACGGCGTGCGCCGGCTGGTCTATGTCAGTTCCGTGCACGCCATTGCGCAGGACCCCGGCGGCGGGGTGTTGCGGGAAACCCGCTCGTTTTCGCCGGACGCGGTCACGGGCAGCTATGCCAAAACCAAGGCCGAGGCCACGCGCGATGTGCTGGAGGCGGCGGCGGACGGGCTGAATGCGGTGGTGGCGCATCCCTCCGGAATCCTGGGGCCGTATGACAACGCGGGCAACCATCTGGTGCAGGTACTCCGGGATTTCATGACGGGCAAACTGCCTGCCTGCGTTCGCGGCGGCTACGACATGGTGGACGTGCGCGACGTGGCATGGGGCTGCGTGGCGGCGGCGCTGCACGGCAGGCGGGGCGAGTGCTATATCCTGAGCAACCGCCGTTGCGACATCAGCGATCTTCTGGGGATGGCGCGGCACGTCTGCGGCGGGCGCAGGCTGCCGGTGCTGCCCCTGTGGATAGCGCGCGCCGCCGCTCCGCTGCTGGCCGCGGCAGCGCGGATGCGCGGCCGCAGGCCGCTCTACACCGCCTACTCCCTGCAGGCGCTCGCCAGCAACGACCGTTTTTCGCACGACAAGGCCACCGCGGAGCTGGGCTATCGCCCGCGCGACCTGTGCCTGACGGTGCGAGACACCGTGCGCTGGTTGCAAAGCCACGGCGTTCGTCCCCGTCGTCCCCTCCGCCTGCGCCGCCGCACAGCGCGGACGGAAGCCGGCATCTGATGCCGCCCAAAGAGAAGAGGTTGCCGCAGTTTTGCGCTGCAGCACCCTCTTTTTGGCTCCGGCTTTCCTCTCAGGGGTTCCGTTCAACCGTCAGATATGGAAGGATTCACTGAACCAGCCCGGAGCGTGGGAAATGATCTGGTCCGCAGGGCCCACAGAGGACCGGCCCAGAAGCAGGCCGGTGGAAAAGGCGCCAACCCACACGCTGCCCGTAACCTTGTACAGCCCGCGGGAAAGGTAGACCGCGACGGGAACCGCCAGCAATAACTGATGGGTGAACTGCCAGATGCCCACAGCGCTGAACAGCACGGTCAGCAGCTCATCCAGCCCTTCGGGTATATCGGGACGGCTGTGACAGCTCATCTGCTCGACCTTGAGCTCGTCAAAGGCGTACACCCACATCCAGTCATCCTGATTGAAGAATTCGTCCGCCGCGCGTGGTGATCAGCTGCGCGCAGAAGCTGAAAACCGGGATGGATGCTACCAGAATCAGAAACAGGTGCCAGCAACCGGCTTTCGTTTACAGGGACAGCCGGTTCTTCTCCATAAACCCATTATAATTGCCGCATAAAAGCCATGTACTGATTGGCCGTTTTCGTGATGATACGAGGCATGCGTGATGATTGGATGGGTCGATACCGCCAGCTGGTATCCGCCCTTGTCCGGCATGTCAACGTGATCAGCAAGCTCAACGAGAAATTCCGCATTCAAGTCGGCGACGGCGTCTCCCGGCTTTCGTGGCAGATCACAGCATGCTTTGTGGAGCATTCCGACGACACCTGTAACATGATCGACATTTTGGCCAAGCTGGGCATCCCGCAGAGCTCCTTTTTCCAAAAAAGTCAAGCAGCTCAAGGAATACGGCTTTCTTGACCGTTTCATGGCGGAAGACAGGCAAAAAGAAATCTTCATCAGGCCAACGGAAAAAGCGATTTGTTTTTGCCGGCAGCATTCTTTGGACCATGTCAGCAAGCATTTTCATCCTTTTCAAAAAGCCGGACCGTTTTTCGGACGATGAACTCGCCGCCTTCACCGAAGCCGTCGAGGCGTTGACAAGCTCCTGTGAGGCAAGAGAGCAGCAGCCCCAAAGCTTGAAATACATCAAACTGGACTGAGTCCTCGCCTTTTGCCAGGCGCGCATTTTTCTCATTTCATGGCCGCAGGAAGCAGATACAAAGCCCAGATTCAGGTAAAGAACAGGGCGCGGATGTCCTCCTCCGTCAGGCTGCGCAGCTCGGTTTCGCCCGCCATGACCACGCGGTCGAACACGGCTCGCTTGCGCTTGCTCAGTTCGGTCACCTTTTCCTCAATCGTACCCTGGGCGATCAGCTTGACCACGTCTACATCGTGCGTCTGGCCGATGCGGTGCGCGCGGTCGGTCGCCTGGTCCTCGGCGGCGGGATTCCACCACGGGTCGTAATGAATCACCAGATCCGCGCCGGTCAGATTCAGGCCCGTGCCTCCCGCCTTCAGCGAAATCAGGAACACGCGCCCCTCTCCTCCGTTGAAGCGGTCGCACAGCTCCTGGCGCTTGTCGGGACGGGTCTCGCCGTCCAGATAAAGGGTCTGTATCCCCTCGCGCCCCAGACGCCTGCGGATCATCTGCAGCATGCCCACAAACTGGGAGAAAATCAGCATGCGGCGCTTGGTGGCGATGGCGTTGTGCACGATCTGCACCAGCAGCTCCAGCTTGCCGCTGGTGCCCTCATAATCGGGCAGGAACAGCTTGGGATGGCAGCACACCTGCCGCAGCTTGAGGAGGATGCTGAGCACCTGCATGCGCGCGCGGGGCAGCGAGCCCTCCGCCAGCGCCTGCCCCACGTGCTCGCGCAGGGTGAGCATCAGGCTGTCGTAGACGCGCGTCTGTTCGGGGGGCATGGCGGCGTAGACGTATTCCTCGCGCTTCCCGGGCAGGTCGGTCAGCACCTCGCTCTTGAGGCGGCGCATCAGGAAGGGACGGATGCGCTCGCGCAGCTCGTCGGCGCGCTCGCCCCCGCCGTAGCGGCGCAGAAACGCCGCCTGCGTGCCCAGATAGCCCGGCAGCACAAAATCAAAGATGCTCCACAATTCGCCGGTGTGGTTTTCCATGGGGGTGCCGGTCAGGGCCACGCGCACCTGCGCGTCCAGCTCCTTGGCAGCCACCGCCCCCTGGCTCTGCGCGTTTTTTACGCTTTGCGCTTCGTCCAGGATGGCAAAGCGCAGGGGGATGTCCCGAAGCAGCTCGATGTCGCGCCTGAGCAGCGGGTAGCTGGTCAGCACCACATCCACCGAAGCGTCACGCTTGATCTCCTCGATGGCGCGGCGGCGCTCCTCCCGCGGGCCGCTGACCACGCGCACCACCATCGCATCGTCGAAGCGCTTGAACTCGGCCAGCCAGTGATAGGTCAGCGACGTGGGGGTGACGATCATGCTTTTCATCACGCCGTCCCTGCGCCGGGCCGCCGACAGCGCCGCGATGATCTGCACCGTTTTGCCCAGGCCCATCTCGTCAGCCAAAATGCCGCCCATGCGCGCCTCGTAGAGCGACAGCACCCACGCGCAGCCGCGCTGCTGGTAAGACGCAAGCTTGCGCCGCAGACGGCCGGGCACATAGCCCAGATCCGCCTGCGCGTCGCCGCCCAGCGCCCCGATGGCGTTTTCCACGCCGCCGTCGGCATCCACCTCCGCGCCGGCCATGCGCAGCATGCTCACCATATAAGCCGAGCGGTATGCGCCGAAACTGAGCTCCCGCGCCTCCTCGCCCGCGGCGGGGTCGTCCAGGGCGGCAGCGTCCAGCAGCTCCTGCACCACCGGCGCCAGGGCGCTCATGTCGCGCACATCCAGAAATTCGCCCGTTTTGAGCCGCACATACTGCTGCCGCTGGGCAATGGCGCGCATCACCGGCAGCAGTTCCGGCACGGGCTTGCCCTCCTCCAGCAGTTCAAACACCAGCCGCCCGCCGCGCATATGGAACGAGGCGCGCGCCGCGAAGCGCCGGGGCTTGACCTTTTCAAACGCCGTGGAGGCGTATACCTCGCACAGCCTGGCCAGCTCCGTGACGCCCTGGGTACAAAACGCAAGGATCTCCTTGGAGCGCTTGAGCACGATATGCCCGCCGCGCACCACGAAGCCCGCGTCCGAAAAGAAGTTCAGCAACGCGCTTTCGGCGCGCCCGTCGCGCAAAAGCATGCGGCCGCTCTCCGCAGGCGCGTTCTCCTCCCCGCGGGAGACGGCGAAGGGGTCGATGACCGCATCGCCATAGCGAAATTCCACCCGCGCCTCCACATTGCCACCTATCAGGTCCAGATAGGCGGCAGCTTTCAGGGGCGCAGTTTCCAGCCGCTGCGCCAGCTCCGGCGAAGGCACGACCGTACCCACCGCGGACAGGGCGGGCAGGAGCGTGGCCAGGGTATCCTCCGCCTGGCGCGCGGGATAACGGAATTGGCGCCCTTCCTGGCACAGCAGCCGGCAGACCCGCGCCTGCGCGCTGTGCAGGTGCGCCACGCGCCCCTCCCAGAGCACGTAGCGCGCATCCGGGCTGACCAGGCGCAGGCTTTCCACGCCCTCGGCGCGTACGGTCAGCTCCGTGGGTGAAAGGGCGATGGCGAAGCACAGCGGCAGCTCCACCGTGCGGACAGCGCTGTGCGAGATTTTTTCCTCATCCATCAGCAGCAGGAAGGGATGGTTTTCAAAATATCGCAGCACGCCATGCAGCAGCGCGCCGTTCATCAACACGAAGCGGCCGTCCATCTGCGGGCCCTGCGGCTTTCCATCGGCGGGCGCGCCGCCCTCCTCCCACTGACGAAGCGTTTCCGCCCTGAGCGGAATATGATTCATCAGCAAGGTGAGGAGCCGTTCATCCTCGCGAGAAAAGCGCATCACGTCGGGCCGGTAGGTAAACTTGGCGGACAGCCTGAGCGGCGCGCCCAGCGCGAAGCAGGTCAGCAGGTCCGCTACGCTGCGAACCGCATAGAGCCGTTCCTGCCCCGCGTTCAGGCCCAGCGCCGCGCAGCCGTCCCCGTACAGTTTGAGCACCGGCGCCAGGCGCACCGTTTCGCCGCCCGGCATGGCGCGCCCCAGCACCCCCAGCATTTTTTCGCCCAGCCGCAGTTCGCTCTCCTGCCGGAAGCGCCGCAGCCGCCCGTCTCCATGCGCGGCCAGCGCGGCGGCCGCCACGTGACAGCACGGCTCCCCTTCCTGGCCGCAGGTACACTGTGCGGCGCCGGAGGCCAGCAGACGTACCCTTTGCGGCGGCGCAGAGCCTACGTCATAGCAAAGCGCATCTGCCTGGTCAGCAGCGGGATGCACGCTTCCCCTGTGAAACAGTTCCTCGCCCTGCCGGTAGCTTTCGCTGTCCGCCCGCAAATTCTCCCAAAAAACCATCTGCCGCCCTCCATGCAAAGCCTAGTCTGTTAACTTTCTGGATACGCCTGTTTTTTTCCTGCCTTTGGAAGCCCTGCAAATTCAAAAAAAGCGGAATATTTTCATTCCGCCGGGGCAATTCTATGGGTGAAACGCAGGCCAGGCAAACGGCCGGGAAACGCGCATCAGGCGCTTTTGATTGAAAAGTGCCGGCCGTGTGCGGGGCGCATCACGGTGAAGATGTGAGATGGATGAAGAAGATGTTGAGCATTGCGCGGTTTCTCCTCAAGCGCAGACGCTGCCGCGAAGCTGCATGCTTTCGATGATCTGCGTTTCAAAGCCCGGACGGGAAACCGTCCGGGCT
>CALVNG010000053.1 GCA_944349545.1 uncultured Eubacteriales bacterium | reverse complement strand
AGCGTGATGATCTTCATCGCGCTTTCCAGCTTGGGCGAAAACGCCGCGATGGCGAACACCACCGGCGTCATGACCAGCACGGCCAGCGCCACGCTGACGGTGCTGATGAAGATGCTGCGGCCGATGGCCATCCAGAAGCGCTCGGAGGTGAACATTTCAACGTAGAACTTGAGCGTGTAGCTCTCCGGCAGCACGGTGATGTTCCACATGTCGGTGAGGGAGTAGACCAGCGTGATGAAGAAGGGCAAAAACAGATAGACCATCAAAATCCCCACGATGACCTTGGGGCCGATTCCGGTTTTGCTTTTCATGATTTCAGCCCCCTTCTGCTCGCCACGCGGGACGCCCAGTCATTGAGCAGCATGGCTACGATCAGCACCAGCGCCAGCGTAACGGCCAGGGCGCTGCCAAGCTCCGGCTTGGTGCGCACGTCGCCGCTCATGAGGGCGCTGATGCGGATGGGTACGATATTGTAGCTGGACGATACCAGATAATAGGCGGTGGCATAGGCGCCCATGGCGTTGGCAAAGAGCACCGTGAAGGTGGACAGGATGCTGGGCAGAATGGCCGGAATGCCGATGCGCAGCCAGAACTGCACATTGGAAGCGCCCAAAATGGAGGCGGCTTCCTTCCAGTCATCCCGGATGCCGCGGTAGATGGGGTAGAGCAGCATGATGCCCAGCGGAACCTGGAAATACGTATAGGCGATGACCAGGCCCTGCACGGAATAGATGGAGAAATCTGCAGTGATGTCAATGCCCATCCGCTGCAGCAGAATGACGAAAACACCCGTGGTGCCGAGCATCAGGGTCAGGGCGAAGCCCAGCGGAAGACCCGCGAAATTGGAGGTCATGTTGACGACAACCAGAAGGTTGCTTTGCGTGCGCTCGGATACGAAACGCGTGATGGCATAGGAGCAGAACAGCGCAATGATGATACCGTAAATGCTGCACTGAAGCGAGAGCTTGAGGCTGTTGCCGAAGCTCTGCGCATAATAGGCACTGGTAAAGATGTTTTCAAAGTTTTCGAAGGAGAAGGTCTGCGTCGCCTGGGATGTGAGCGCCGATGAAACCAGACTGATGACCGGCAACGCCATAAACGCCAGGATGAACAGCAGAAAGATGCCCATCGTGGATAGATAAAAGCCGTTAAGCTTCCGCTTCCTTTTCAAGCGGGTAGCCTCCTTCCGATGTGAGGATGGCGCCTTGCGCCAGTCAGCTTTCGCGCGGCTCCTGCGGGCGTCCAGAATGTGGAAAGCCGCTTGGGCGGGAAAAGGGGCGGCTCCGCGGCCAAGCGGTCCGGGCGCCGCCCCTTGTTCCTGCTGGTAAGCCCGCCGGCACGCCTGGGCATGCCGGCGGGCAGCAGGTTACCTCGTGTCAGTTCATGTAGATGGCGACGTTCTCGGCCCAGAGCTCAGGCAGCGCGGCGACGGTCGCGTCGAACACGGCCCAGTCCTTGACCTGGTAGACGTTCTCATACATGCTGTTGTCCAGGATGGCAGCCTGGGCTTCCTCGCTGAATTCCACGTCCGTGCGGATGGGCTTGGCATGGCCCAGCGCCAGGAACTCCTGGCCCACGTCGGAGAGCATGATCTCACGGGCCAGCATGGCGGCGTAGGGGTTGTTGGCGTACTTGTTGATGATGTTGGCATAGCCGGAAGCAGCCGCGCCGTCCTGCGGGATGGTGATGGCAAAGCGGCCGTTGTCCTCGCCCTGGGATTCATAGATCGTCTCAGCATAGCCCAGCGCGTTGAAGTCCCAGACCACGGCCACGCCGACCTCGCCCTTTTCGATGTTCTCGACATAGGGGTTGGAGGTGATCAGGCGGCCCTGCTTGGCCAGCTCGGCGAAGAAGTCCATGGCGGGCTCCAGATTGGTTTCGTCACCGCCGTAGGCTACGGCGCAGGCCAGCACGCCCACATACGCCTGGGCGGCCTTCTCAACGTCGCCGATCCAGACCTTGTAGTCGCCTTCCAGCAGCTCGGCCCAGGTGGTGGGGGCCTTCTCGACGTTGTCAAGGTCGGTCATGAAGGCGGTGGTGCAGGTGTAGGCCATGATCCACTTGCCGTCAGGGTCCTTGGCATAGTCGGGAATGGAATCCCAGGTGCTGGTCTTGAAGGGCAGCAGCAAGTCCTGCTCCATGGCCACACCGGTCATGCTGATGCCGATGTCGCCGATGTCGGCGTCGGCTTTGCCTTCCAGCGCGAAACGGGCAAGCTCCTCAGCGGAGGACATGTCGGTGTCGGAATGCTTGATGCCGTAGGTGTCGGTGATGTAGGCCCACAGGGACTTCCAGTTGGCCCACTCGTCGGGCATGCCGACGGAGAACAGCTGGCCTTCGCCCTGAGCGGCGGCTACCAGCTCATCCATGGTCATCGTGGCGGCGGCTTCCGCAGCCGCGGCCGCGGCCGCCTCGTCGGCCAGAGCGGACGTGCATCCAAGCAGCATGGTCAGGCACAGGATGAGGCACAGGATTTTTTTCATGATCGGGTTCCTCCTTCATGTTTGGTTAGATTGGGTCCAACACAGTCTCAAACAGTGTACCTGTTTGAAATGATACGAAGATAAAGGAAAGGTTAAAAATAAGAAAAATCCTTTCCGGCTGCCTGAAACAAGCGCAGAAATCCCCTTGAGCAACAACAGAAGTGGCGTTTCATCATAGTAAGTTATGCATGAACAGCATACAACATACTGTTATTATAACAGGGAGGATAATTGGATGTCAAGCTGAAAAAGCCAATATTTTACCGTGCGCGGCGCTGCTTGCGGACCATGGAAAAATGGTTGACAAGCAATGCATTGCCATATAAAATGAATAAAACCGGAAAATTCGGCCAGAGCGGAAAACGGAGGGCGGCGCATGCGTGAGGAACGGCTGCTGAGCGTGGGCATTGATATCGGCACATCGACTACGCAGTGCGTTTTCAGCGCCATTACGCTGTCCAACACGGCTTCGTCGTTCTCGGTACCGCGCATTCAGATCACGGAAAAGCGCGTGCTCTACCGCGCACCCCTCCGCCTGACGCCGCTTACGAGTCCGGACACCATCGACGCGCAGGGCGTCGAGCAAATCGTCAGCGAGGACTACGCGGCGGCGGGTATCCGTCCGGAGCAGATTCGCCTGGGCGCGGTCATCATCACCGGCGAGACCGCGCGCAAGCAGAACGCGCGGGCCGTGTCGCAGGCCCTCTCCCGCCTGGCGGGGGATTTTGTGGTGGCTACCGCCGGACCGGCGCTGGAGAGCATTCTGGCGGGCCGTGGGTCCGGCGCAGCGGAGCTTTCGCGCACCAGCGGCAAGCGGGTGATGAATCTGGATATCGGCGGCGGCACGGCCAATATGGCGGTGTTCGAGCGGGGCGAGCCCATCGCCAACGGCTGTCTGGACATCGGCGGCAGGCTTCTGCGCTTTGAGGACGACGACCGTACGGTTCTTTCCTTTTCTCCGGCGATGCGGCGCATCGCGCGGGACGCGGGCGTTCCGCTGGCGGAGGGTACCCGCCTGAGCGGCGAA
Organism: uncultured Eubacteriales bacterium; assembly: GCA_944349545.1. GTDB lineage: Bacteria > Bacillota > Clostridia > Christensenellales > Aristaeellaceae > Limiplasma. The sequence goes on along the minus strand of CALVNG010000053.1, from coordinate 12,012 downwards.
GAGACGGACAGGCTGGCGGTGCGCATGGCGGAGGTGCTGGAGGAAGCGGCGGGCTTGAAGCCGCGCACACCCCTGCACGACGCGCTGTGCGTAGAGGCCTGCCTGCCGGATATCGGTCCGTCGGACATCTATACCTTTTCCGGCGGCGTATCGGAATGTATCTATGGAACGGATACGGATACCGCACGCTTTCATGACCTGGGCGCGGCGCTGGGGCGCGCGGTGGCGTCCTCGCGCTTTTTCGCGGCAGGACGGGTGAGGAGACCTGCGGAGTGCAGCTATGCTACGGTGATTGGCGCGGGCGCATACAGCGTGGCCGTGTCGGGCAGTACCATCTGCTATCAGGAATTGACCTTTCCGCTGCCGTCCCTGCCTACGGGCAAGGTGCCCTTTGCCGGCCCGGAGGACCTGCCGGGGCTGGAAGCGGCGGTGCGGGAGCAGTACCGCATCTTTGACGGCGAATGCGCCATCTGCATGGACGGGGTGCAGGCACCCTCCTATGCGCTGGTGGAGCAGGCCGCGCAGGCCCTTGCGCGGGCTATGGCCCCGCACTGGCCCAAGGTCGTGATTCTGCGGGAGGATATGGCCAAGGCGCTGGGGCAGGCGCTGATGCGCGCATGGCCCGGCGATACGCCGTTTCTGTGCATGGACGGGATCTCGCTCACCTATGGCGATACGGTGGATATCGGCGCGCCGCTTTCGGGCGGACGCGTGATCCCGGTGATTGTAAAAACGCTGGCGTTTTCAGCGGGGAGGTAAAGGCTTTGCGGCTAAGCGTATGTCTGGGCGGCCATACCTATTCCTTCCGCGATGTGCGGGAGGTGATGGGCAAGGCCAATGAGGAAAAATCAGGCGATCAGCTTTGCGGCGTGGCGGCGCAGACGCCGCAGGAGCGCGTGGCCGCGCGTATCGTGCTGAGCGAGCTGACCGTGAAGGAAGTCTGCGAGCATCCTGCCGTGCCCTACGAGCAGGACGAGGTGACGCGCCTGATTCTGGACGGTTTGAACCAAAAGGTCTACCGTGAGTATCAGGACATGACCATCGGGGCGCTACGGGAGCGGATTCTCTCCGCGCCGCCGGAGGAGCTGACGCGCATGGGGCGCGGCCTGTCCAGCGAGGTCATCGCCGCCGTGTGCAAGCTGATGTCCAATCTGGACCTGATCTATGCCGCCGCCCGCATGCGCGTGAAGGCCACCTGCGTCACCACCATCGGCGAGCCTGGCACCCTTTCGGCCAGGCTTCAGCCCAACCATCCCGTCGATGATGTGGAGGGCATCACGGCGAGCGTGCTGGAGGGACTGTCCTTCGGCATGGGCGACGCGGTGATCGGCCTCAACCCCGTGGACGCGTCCACTGCCAGCGTGCAGGCCATTTTGACCCGCTTTGACGAGCTCAAACGGCGCTACGAAATTCCCACGCAGATCTGCGTGCTGGCCCACGTGACCACCCAGATGGAGGCCGTGAGAAACGGCGCGCCCTGCGATCTGATGTTCCAGAGCATCGCTGGCTCGGAAAAGGGCAATGCGGCCTTTGGTATCAGCGCGGAGCTGATTGCCGAGGCAAAGGACCTGATGGCGCGCGAGGGTACCTCGCACGGGCCCAACCAGCTCTATTTTGAGACGGGGCAGGGGAGCGAGCTGTCCTCCGACGCGCACAACGGCTGGGACCAGCTGACCATGGAGTCGCGCTGCTACGGCTTCGCGCGGCATTATGCGCCGTTTTTGGTCAATACCGTGGTCGGCTTCATCGGTCCGGAATACCTCTACGACAGCCGGCAGTTCATCCGCGCGGGACTGGAGGACCATTTCATGGGCAAGCTCCACGGCCTGCCCATGGGGTGCGACTGCTGCTATACCAACCACATGCGCGCCGACCAGAACGACAATGAAAACCTGGCTGTGCTGCTGGCGTCGGCCGGATGCAACTACTTCATGGGCGTGCCCCATGCCGATGACGTGATGCTCAATTACCAGTCCACCGGATATCATGACGTGGCCGCCGTGCGCGAGGCCCTGGGCCTTGCGCCCATCGCGCCCTTCGCCCGATGGCTGGAACGATGGGGCTTCTGGCGGGACGGACGGCTGGGTCCGAATGCGGGCGACGCCTCCGTGTTCCTCTGAACCGGCGAAGGGAGGATGAACAGCATGACCGAACAGGAAGTCCGGGAAGTGGTGGAGCGGCTTCTCAAGCGGCTCAACGCCGGGGAACTTGACGCTCCCTCCCCGGAAGCGACCGCGCATGCGCCTGCACAGCCGGCGGAGCATGACGGCGTGATCGAGGATATCGAGCAGATTGACCTGCGGCGTCAGTATCTGGTGGAAAATGCCCATGACGCCGCCGCGTTCCTGGCCATGAAGGAGCGTACCCCCGCGCGCATCGGCGTGGGCCGGGCGGGCGCGCGATACCGCACGCAGACCATGCTGCGCTTTCAGGCGGACCACGCCTTTGCACAGGCGTCGGTGTTTTCCGATGTGCCGCCGGAGGTGTTGGAAAACCTGCATTTGCCCGTATATCAGACCACCTGCGAAAGCCGCGAGGAGTTTCTGACCCGGCCGGATAAGGGACGTGTGTTTGACGCCGGGACGCTTGAACGCATCCGGGCGGGCATCGCACCGGATGTGCGGGTGGTGCTCTACGTGGCGGACGGGCTTTCATCCGCCGCGGTCACGGCCAACGCCGCCGACATTCTGCCCGTCATCCGTAAGGGGCTGGAGGGCGCAGGGATCAAGGTGAACGAGCCATTCTTCGTGCGCTTCGGGCGCGTGGCAACCATGGACCAGATCGGCGACGGGCTGCCTGCGGAAGTGGTGTGCGTGCTGCTGGGCGAGCGGCCGGGGCTGGTGACGGCCGAGAGCATGAGCGCCTATATCGCCTACAAGCCCACGGTGGGCATGGCGGAAAGCCGCCGCACCGTGCTGGCCAACATTCACCGGGGCGGCACGCCCGCGGTGGAGGCGGGCGCGCATATTGTGGACCTGATCCAGCTGATGCTTGAGAAAAAGCGCAGCGGCATTGACCTGCCGGTGTGACGGAAGGGAGGGGCAGCGATGCGGGGAGACCGCATGCCTGCCAGGGTGCTGGCCATGAGGCTGATTCCGCGCGTGGACGCGGGCCTTCGGGAACGCCTGGGGCTGGGAGGAGAGGTCCACGCCCTGGGGCTAATCACCTGCGACAGCGACGACGTGGGCTATACGGCGCTGGATGAGGCCACGAAAAAGGCCTGCGTCAGCGTGGCCTATGCGCAGTCCATGTACGCGGGCGCGGCCAACGCCAACACGGCGCTGGCGGGCGAATTCCTGGGCATCCTGGCCGGAGAAACGCCTGCCGAGGTGGAAAGCGGCCTTCTGGCCGCGCGCCGGATGATCGAGCAGGAGGCCAGCTTCTATTCCGCCAACGACGATGACAGCGTCATCTACTATGCGCACTGCATCTCCCGCACGGGAAGTTACCTCTCCGCGGCATGCGAGATACCGGAGGGATCGCCGCTGGCGTACCTCATCGCGCCGCCGCTGGAGAGCATGTATGCGCTGGATAAGGCGCTCAAAGCGGCGCAGGTGCGGGTGTGCGCCTTCTATGGCCCGCCGTCACCCACCAACTTTGGCGGCGCGTTGCTCACTGGCAGCCAGTCGGACTGTCAGGCGGCATGCGACGCGTTTGCGCGCGCGGTGATCGACGTGGCGACGAATCCCATTGAGACGCTTTCGGGCGAGTAACCGCCCGAGGAAAGGAACCGGTATATGGTGAGCGTGACGGCTCTGGGGATGATTGAGACCATCGGGCTGGTATCGGCCATTGAGGCGGCGGACGCGGGCCTCAAGGCGGCGCAGGTGCGACTGCTGGGCACGGATTACGTGCGCGGCGGGCTGGTGATGGTGCGCTTTGAGGGCGAGGTGGCCGCCGTCAAGGCCGCTGTGGACGCGGGCGCGGCGGCGGCACAGCGCGTGGGCAAGGTATTCAGCGCGCATGTCATCCCCCGCGCCATGCCGGAAGTGTTCTGTATGCTGGCCTCGGACCCGTCCGTGGGGCCGGGCAAGCGGCATCGGGGCGGCTGCGTCAGCTGCGGCGGCTGCGAGGGCGGACGGCGCGAGCTTGCGGCGATGGCGCGCGCGGAGAAGGCGGAAAAGGCCCCCTCGATGGAGGAGATGAAAGGCCGGCGGGTCGCGGATCTGAAGCAGTACGCCCGCTCGCTGGAAAACTTCCCGATAACGCCGGCGCAGATTCGCACAGCCAACAAGGATCAGCTGCTGCAAGCCATGGCGCGCCACTTTGGATGGACGGATGAGGCGTAACCGCTGCGCAGCCCGAACGCCTCAACCGAAAGGAGCCTTGCGCCTATGAGATACATCACCGAGCAGGAACTGCGGGACAGCTTTGCCGGGGGCGTGCCCCCTCGCTTTGTGTTGCCCGCGGACTGCCGTCTGACCCCGCTGGCAGAACAATATCTGCGGGACCTCAGGCTTCTGGGGGATGAAAGCCTGCCGGACCGGCGGCGGAAGCCGGAGCACATGACCCACCTCAACGGCCGTGAGATGGTCTATAAAACCCATCCGCGCATCCTTTTGCGCGGAAAGCTGGACACGCTGGAAAGCGACATTCTGCTGGTGATGGTCGGATGCGACGACGCATGGCGAGCGCTTTTGCTGGATGCGCTGCAACTTGTCAGGAATGTGCTGGCCGCCGATGTGAAGGACGCCCCGCTTCCGCCCTGGAAGCTGGGCGGCATGGATGCGGAGGAAGTGCACCGTGGGTCGCATCACCCGGAGGCGTTCGGGCTTTCCGGACATCTGCTGCCCGCGCCGGAGCAGGGACTTTTGGCCGCGCAGCTCAACCGCCTGCGCGCCGTGTGCCGAGAGGCGGAGCTGGCCGGCATCGCGGCCTGGCAGGATGGAGCGCTTCTGCGCCATGAGGACTGCATCCTGGCGCTGAACCGGCTATCCAGCTATTTCTATCTGCTGCAGCTGCGCGCCGCGACGGGCGCCGGACCGAACGGGGAAAGGAACGGACGGACATGAAGCAATACATCTACGCGCATCGCGGCGCTTCGGGCTATGCGCCGGAAAATACGCTGGAAGCCTTTGAACTGGCGGCTCGGCAGGGGGCCTATGGCGTGGAGCTGGACGTGCACATCACGGCGGACGGATATCTGGTGGTGGCGCATGACGAGACGGTGGACCGCTGCTCCGATGGCGAGGGCCTCATCGCGCGGATGACGCTGCGCGAGCTCAAGGCCCTGCGCTTTAACAAAACCTTTCCGGAGTTTGCCAACGCCGCCATCCCCACGTTCCGGGAGGTGCTGGAGCTGCTGGGGCCGACGGGGCTTCACGTGAACGTGGAGCTCAAGAACAGCCTGATCGACTATCCCGATCTGGAGCGCCGCTGTGTGGAAGAAGCGGCGGCAGCGGGCATGCTGGAGCGGATGCTCTTTTCCTCCTTCAATCATCACAGCATGGTGCGCATGAAGCAGCTGGACAAAAGCCTGCGCTGCGGTCTGCTGTACGAATGCACCATGGTCCGTCCCTGGGACTATGCCGTGTCGCTTGGCATGGACGCGCTTCATCCACATTTTTCGGAAGTGCTGGCGCCGGTCGGCGAATGCGGGGCGGCGCATGCGGTTGGGCTGGAGGTCAATCCCTGGACGGTCAACGACGAGGACGACCTGCGCCGGGTGATTGCCGCGGGCGCGGATCGCATCATCACCAATTATCCGGACCGTGCGCTGCGCTGTCTGGCGGAGCATGGGGAAAAGCGGGAGAAGTAAAGCAGGAGCCGCGTTTCCTGCCGATCATAGAAAAAAACGGCGCTCCGCGTGCTATGGGCACACGGAGCGCGTTGGTTTCCCTTCGAGGGGCGAAAGCGAATCTTGTTATTCGGCGGAGACGTCGGACGCGGGATGAACGGCCTGCTTTCCTGCCTCAAGGGCGGCGTGCTCGCTGGAGAGCTCGCTGTGAAGCGTGAAGGAGTTCCACGCGCTGTTGGTAGGCGTGAGCATGGCTTTCAGCGCGATGGGAGGTACGCCCAGCCTGCGCAGCGCTTGCAGAAACTGCGACGCCTGCAGAGAAGAGAGATGGGCCATCACCAGCATGGCATCCTCAAAATCGCCGGGGACAGGCAGGCCCTTGGGCGGCTCCATGCCGCAGAGGGCGGCGAGCGTCTCCCCATATTCAGAGCGAGGCACGGGCCGCACGCGTATCTTGAAACGCATGGCCGCCAGACGAACTTTTTTGAAGGCGTCATCCTTGAGGTTGTAGCAAAGAAGCACGGGCTGCCGCATCGAAAAACGCCGCCTTTCGCAATCAGATGTAGAGGCTGTTTCATTGTAGGCGGAGGCGGCCGAAAAGTCAAGGGCGGTATGGGCGGCCTGTGCGCATCCGTACCGCGGCGCGCTCAAGGGCGGAGGTCAATGCCGTGAAATCATCCCTTGTAACCGAAAGGAGGCAATGACATGCCATTTACCATCGTCAGGCAGGACATCACCCGCATGCAGGTGGACGCCATCGTCAACGCCGCCAATACGGAGCTTAAGATGGGGGGCGGCGTCTGCGGGGCGATTTTTCAGGCGGCGGGCGCGGCGGCGCTTCAGGCCGCCTGCCGCAAGGCTGCGCCCATTCCCACGGGCGCAGCCGTGCTCACGCCCGGATTCAATCTGCCCGCCAAATACATCATCCATGCGGCGGGTCCGGTCTACCGAAGCTGGGACGCCGCGCAGAGCGAGCAGCTGCTGCGCTCGGCATACCTGGAATCGCTCAGGCTCGCCCTGCGGCACCGGTGCGTAAGCATCGCCTTTCCGCTGATTTCTAGCGGCATCTACGGCTATCCCAAGGAGGATGCGCTCAGGGTGGCCACCGCCGCCATCCGGGAGTTCCTGATGGAACATGAGATGGACGTGTATCTGGCGATCTTCGACAAAGCCTCCTTCGCCATCAGCCGGAAGCTGGCCGGAGCAGTCGAAAGCTATATCGACGAAAACTATGTGCTGGCACATCAGGTGTTACGCCGCGGTCTGCTGGAGGTTGAAAACAGGGCGCTGGACACCGCCGTCCCGCCCATGGCTTCCGCGCCCGCGTGCAGGCCGGGGGACCTGGATGCATTGATCGGAAATCTGGACGAGCCGTTTCATGTGGCGCTGCTTAAGCTGATCGACGCCAAGGGCAAAACCGATGTGGAGGTTTACAAGCGGGCCAACATCGACCGCAAGCTGTTTTCCAAAATCCGAAAGGGGAAGGGCTACCTTCCCGGAAAGCGCACCGTGCTGGCGCTGGCCATCGCGCTGCAGCTCACCCTCCGGGAGACGGACGAGCTGCTGGAGCGGGCGGGTTACGCGCTTTCCCACAGCAAGAAATTCGACGTGATCATCGAGTATTTCATCCTGAGCGGCCAATACGATATTTTTCAGATCAACGAAGTTCTTTTTCACTACGATCTGCCCCTGCTGGGTTCCAACTGATGTCGCTTTGAAAGCGACCCAAATGACTTCCTTCTGCGCTATCCTGTAAATGCACCAGAAAACAGGAGGCGAGCGCAATGAAAAAGAATCTGACGGAACTGGTATTCATTCTGGACAAGAGCGGCTCCATGGCGGGGCTGGAGCGGGACACCATCGGCGGGTTCAACGCCATGCTTGAAAAGCAGAAGGCGGTTTCGGGCGAGTGCCGGATCACGACGGTGCTCTTTGACCACCGGTATGAGCTGCTGCATGACCGCATCGACATCCGGGCCGTGCGGCCGATCACGGCAAAGGAGTATCATGTGGGCGGCTCCACCGCGCTGCTGGACGCCGTGGGCAAGACGATTCACAAGATCGCAACCGCCCAGAAAAACACGGCTGAGGCCTTCCGCGCGGAAAAGGTGATGTTTGTAATCATCACCGACGGCGAAGAAAACGCCAGCCGCGAATATGCGGCCAAAGAGGTGAAGGAGAAAATCGAGCGGCAGAAGTCCCGCTACGGGTGGGAGTTCATCTTCCTGGGCGCGAATATCGACGCCGTGGAAACGGCGGGGCGGTTCGGCATCGACGCCGTCCGCGCGGCCAATTACGTGCCGGACAGCCTGGGAACGGCGCTCAATTTCCGCGCCGTGAGTGAAACCGTATCGGCGTTCCGGGCCTGCGGCGCCGTCCCCGACGCGTGCCTGGACGCCGTGCGCAGGGACATGCAAAAGCGCGGCGGGCGCGGATGACGGACGGCGCGCCGGAAGGAAGGCCAGGGCTATCCTTCCGGCGCTTTTTTGCATAGGCGGGCACCTTCGCACATACAATGTGCGAAGGAGGTGGAATGCTTGAAAACAGACAAAAAACGGTTGATCCTCTGCCTGGCGGTTCCGCTCGTGGTGGGCGCGGCGGCGGGCCTGCTGACCCAAAACAGCATGGAGACCTTTGAAGCGCTGAAGCAACCGCCGCTGTCGCCTCCCGGATGGCTGTTTCCGGTGGTGTGGACGGCATTGTATCTTCTGATGGGCATCAGCTCGTATCTTGTGTGCGTGTCGGATGCGGCAAGGGAGGAAAAGGCGCGCGCACTGTGGGCCTATGGCGTTCAGCTGGCGTTCAACTTCCTGTGGCCGATTTTCTTTTTCAATCTGGCATGGTATCTGTTCGCTTTCGCCTGGCTGGTGGCGCTGTGGATTCTGATTCTGATCACGGCGCTGCGGTTCGGGCGCATCCGCAGTCTGGCCGCCAGGCTGCTGATTCCCTATCTGCTGTGGGTGGCCTTTGCGGGATACCTGAACCTGGGGATTTACCTGCTCAACCCGTAGATGGGGGGCCGTCTGCCAAAGCGGAAAAAGGGCATGCCCCCGCGCGGAGAGCATGACCTTCCTTGTGCCCATAGAACCTAGGCATCCTGGGTTCGCTTGATCTGCAGAAGCGTGATGGCGGCAAACACCGCTGCGATGCCTGCCACCTGCCACGGCCCCAGGGCGCGGCCGAAGAAAAGCACGTCGAGAACGGCAATTTCAATCAGCATGGCATTGTTGATTGCGCCGCTCTCCACGGCGGTAAGCGACTGCTGGCTGAACACCCACAGCGCAAAGCCCAGCGCGCCGCTGATGAAGGCCAGATAGCCCACGCACAGGGCCAGCCCCCACGAGGGAACCGGCGGCGCTTCGGTCGCCAGACCCAGGCACAGCATCATCACGCCGCCCACCAGCATGGGGCGGAGAGTGAGCGAACGGCGTTCCACGCCCAGGGTGAGCATGCGGCGGTTACACACTACGTTCATGGCCGATCCAAAGGCGGCTAGCAGCACGCTGACCAACCCGGCCAGCGGAAGGCTCAGATCGCCTTCCCCGCCGAAAGGCGCGTAATAAGCCGCCATGCCGGCCACCAGCAGGGCGATTTTGGCATAGAGGCTTCGGCCCGGAGCCTCGTGCAGGCGAATGCGGTCGGCAGCGACGATAAACAGGACCATGCCCGCGTTGAGCATCAGGCTGGCCAGCGTGGGGGTGAGCCGGCTCTGAGCCACATACTGCATGCCCTGGCCCAGAAAATAGCACACAAAGCCCTGCAGCACGCCAAAGCGCCATGGGAGCATCTTTCCGCCGGGAGCGCGCCGGAGCGCGGCCGCCAGCGCCATCCCGCCCAGCGTATAGCGTAGGCCGCTGAGTGTCAGCGGACCGATGCCCTGGGCAAAGGCGAATTTGTTGACGATGTAGGAGCCGGACCAGAGCAGCGTGGTCACCACAGCCAGCACCAGCGCGCGCCGTCTCATGCCGTCAGCTCCCAGATTTCCGTATGCGCGACGGTCTGTCCGGGCAGGATGGGCTGCTCAGGACCATAGGTTTCCAGCTCCGCCATCCAGTTGCCCTCGCCCGCAAACACCGCCACATTGCACCCGTCCAGTGGATAATGGCCGAAAGGCTGGGGCTTGACGGTTTTGGCAAAGGTCAGCCCGCGCTCCGGCCAGTGCAGCTCCACACGCCCCTGCGGCGCCCAGGCGCAGCGCTTGCACACCTTTCCTGCGGGCCGCACCACGAGATCGTTTTCCTCGAAGCGCACCTGCGGATCGTCCAGCGCAAGGGTGTTGCCCGCGAACACCCGGGGGATGACCACCTTCACAAGATCCCAGCTCGTCCCTTCCTGTCCGAGCGGAATCCGAAGCTCGCGCCCGTCGGGCACCACGCAGGTGGGCGCCCATACGCCGCCGGAATAGATTAGCTCGCCGGTGTTTTTTACGAAGCTGGTCACGCGAAAGCGTCCCTCCTCCAGCGGCTCGATGGTGAATCCGCGCTCCAGCCGGTGCACGGGATGGGCGGGGGCGGTAAGCGTGAGTATATCGCCGTCCAGCCTGACGGCGCAGGGCGCGTTATCGCTGAGATAGGTATCCTCGGACTCGTCGGCCATGGGACGGGTCAGCCATACGCGATGGCCGCCGTGCAGCCTCCAGTCCCCCCGAACCATGCCGTCCTTGCGCCAGTAGAGCAGGTTTTCATCTTCGCCCAGAAAAGCGATGCGCGGGCCCATTTCGGATACGGCTGTGATGCGCCATCGCCCTTGACAAAACGTCAAAGCGTCCAGGCCGTCAAAGCGGGTTTGCGTCCATGGCATAAAAACGCCTCCTTTCAAAAAAGCCCCCTTTCGGGGGCCCCAGGCGCTTACAGCGCCAGCTCGTAGATGTGCCTGGCTTCCTCCCGGGTGATGGGCGGGATGGAGGCCAGCGTGCCGTCCGGGCTGAAGGACACGTCCACCACGCCCTGCGTGAGCGTTTCGATGTCTTCTGCGGTCACGCCAAACTGGCTGATGCGCGTCTGCACACCCTGCGCACGGATGTATGCCTCCAATTCGTCGGCGGCCTTGCACAGATCCTCCGTGCCATACATCAGGCGGGCAAACTTGACAAAACGCTCGTTTTGCGGCCTCGCGGCGAAATGGCGCATCCAGGCGACCATCATGCACGCCAGCGTCGCCCCGTGTGTGGCGCCGAAGTGCGAGGACAGCACGTGCCCCATCTGGTGCATGGGGGTCCAGCCCTGCACGCCGCAGGTCAGCCAGCCGTTGAGGCCCACGGTGGCGGCAAACTGCATCATGCCGCGAAGCTGCACATCGTCGGGATGAGCCAGCACCTTGGGCAGGTTTTCATACATGGCGCGGATGACGCCGATCTGCATGTGGTCATGCAGGTCGATGTTTCCGTAGGTGGCCTCGTCGCTGAAGAAGAAGGGCTCAACAACATGGCTGATGGCATCCACCGCGCCGCACGCCGTCTGATAAGCGGGCAATGTGAGGGTTAGTTCAGGGTCGAGGATAGCGGCCTTGGCGTAGAGGCATCCGGGCTCCCAGACATAGCTCTTGCGCAGCGTCGCGTCGTCGGTGATGACGGCGGTGGGGTTCATCTCGCTGGCCGTGGCGGGCAGCGTGGGGACCATGACCATGGGCAGCGCCTCTTTGGGCGGAATCTGCGTGTCCTGGCTGTACGAGAAGCGGATCATGCGCTCCAGGTCATGCGGGTAGAGGATTCCAGCGGCTGTAACCTTCGCAAGGTCCATGGCCGAGCCGCCGCCCACACCGATGACCACGTCCACTCCCTCCTCCTTGCCCAGCTTAACGGCGCGGCGCGCCTCGCTGAGCTTGGGGTTGGCGGTAGCCTCGAAGCAGTCCACCCACGTCATGCCGCTTTCCTTCAGGCTCTGGTGGATGCGGTCAAACAGGTTGCCGCAGAAGCTGGGGTCCGCATAGCTGACAATCAGCGCGCGGCGGCCGTAGCGCACCGCCTCCTGGCCTGCGCGCTTCACCTCGCCGGGCCCGTAGATCAGCTTGACGGGATTGTAAAACTCAAAAGGATTCATGCCGTTCCCTCCTTATTCGTACTTCATCTTGCGTCCGCGCGGAATCGTGCGGCGGCGGTAGACGGTCACCACGGCCACACCCATGATGAGCAACAGGCCCTTGATGACCTGGCCCACCGCGAAGCCCGCGCCCTGCATGGTCAGTCCGCTGGTCAGCGCAGCCAGCACCAGCGCGCCGATAAAGGTGCCCACCACCTGCGTTTTACCCAGCTTGAGCACCATCGCGCCCAGGAAGAC
>CALVNG010000052.1 GCA_944349545.1 uncultured Eubacteriales bacterium | reverse complement strand
TACCTGCGCGACAACAACGCCATCCGCGTCAGCCGCAGCCTGCGCGACATCGCCTACAAGGCGCTCAAGGCGCGCGACCGTCTGGCTGAGCGCATGGGCCGCGAGCCCAACGTGACCGAGCTTGCCGAGGAGCTCAAGCTGCCCCGCGAGGACGTGGTCTTTGCGCTGGAGGCAATTCAGGACCCGGTCAGCCTCTTTGAGCCCGTCTACAACGACGGCGGAGACGCCCTCTACATCATGGATCAGGTGACCGACAACAAGCGCCCGGACAACAACTGGCTGGATGTGATCGGCGTGCGCGAGGCCCTCAGCCGCCTCAGCGAGCGCGAAAAGCATATCCTGACGCTGCGTTTCTTTCAGGGGCGCACGCAGATGGAGATCGCCGGGGAGATCGGCATCTCCCAGGCGCAGGTGAGCCGTCTGGAGAAAAACGCGCTCAACCACATGAAAAAGCACGTGGACAAGGATTAACTCCGACCCCTGCCGTTTTCAGGATCCCCGAAATGTGGCAGAATGATGCGGGCAGTCGTTGCCCGCCGCCACATGGAAGGGATCGTGCGCGTTATGCAAAAGCCCGAAAACCGCCGGAAAATCTGGAAAAGCATCTTTGCCCTGCTGCCCCGGAAACAGAAGTCCGGCTTCTTTCTGATTCTGCTGATTCTGGCCGTCTCGGCGGTGCTCAGCCGGCTGACGCCGCTGGCCGTCGGCTACCTGACGGACCATGTGCTGGTGGGGCAGAACTCCTCGTTTGCCTCGGTCCCGCCGATTCTGGCGGCCATTCTGGCTGTCAACATCGTCAACGAGCTCATCAAGGCGGCGCGACGGCTCATCGTGGAGGATACCGCCGCCCAGGCGGAAAAAACCGCGCGCCAGTAGGCCGCGCTCTCGCTGCTGATGGCTCCGCTGTCCTATTTCCGCGCCCACAGACCGGCAGCATCTACGGCCGCCTCAACCGGAGTCTGGAAGGCACGGTGAAGCTGATCAAGCTGATGGGACTTCGCCCCCGCCGTGACCACCGGTCTGGCGGCGGTGGTCACGATCTTCACGCAGCCGCCCGTCTCCGTGGCGTGGCTGGCGGTGCTGGTGATTCCCGTGGGTACCTTCATCGTGCTTCGCCAGATCGGCAGGCACGCAGAAGGGCATCCGCGTGGAGCTGATGGATACCAAGGCGGACATGGACGGCGCCATGGTGGAGCTGCTGGGCGGCATTGAGACAATCCGCGCCCTGGACAGCGCGCAGACGGAAGGCGCGCGCATCGAGGCGCGGTCCGAGCAGCTGCGCAAAAAGGAGATGCGCCATCACCGTGCCATGGCTTTCTATGACTGCCTGAAATTCGTCAATGAAGCGTTTTTCAGCGTGCTGGTGATCGGGCTTTCGGTGCTGCTGGCCTCGCAGGGCGCCATTACGGTGGGTACGGTGCTCACGGCCTACCTGTGCTTTACCCAGCTCACAGGCCCGCTTCGGGAGCTGCACCGCATTCTGGACGAATTTTCCGAATGCGTGGTGCTGGCAAACGACTACTTCCAGCTGTCGGACCTGCCGCTGGATTTCTCCTGTCAGGATGAAGGCATCCCGGGGCAAGCGCCGCAAGACAACAGCGTAACGCTGAAGGACGTGCGTTTCGCCTACCCCGAAAAGCCGGATCAGCTGATTTTAAGCGACATCGTGCTGGCGATTCCGCCGGGGAAGTTCATCGGTATCGCCGGGCCCAGCGGCTGCGGCAAATCCTCGCTCATCAAGGTGATCGACAAGCTGGAGGAGGCGCAGGGCGAGGTGCTGCTGGGCGGCATTCCGCTGAGCGGCCTCACGCGCGCCGCGCTTTCGCAGAACGTGGCGCTCGTGCCCCAGACGCCCTTTCTCACCGCGGATACGGTCTACCGCAACATCTGCTACGGCATGAAGCGCGAGGTTTCCCTGGAGGAGGTCCGGGAGGCGGCGCGCAAGGCCAACATCGCCGCCGACATCGAGCAGCTGGAGGGCGGCTATCAGTTCCTGCTGGCCGAGGGCGGCACCAACCTCTCCGGCGGCCAGCGTCAGCGCATCGCGCTGGCTCGCGTCTTCCTCAAAAAGCCCCGCATCCTGATTCTGGACGAGGCCACCTCCGCCCTGGACAACACCTCCGAAAAGCGCATCCAGGCCGAGATCGAGAAGATGAAGGAGGAATGCGGCACCACGGTCATCTCCATCGCGCACCGCCTGTCCACGCTGCAAAACTGCGACGAGATCATCGTCATGGACAAGGGCCGCATCGTGCAGCGGGGCACCTACCGCGAGCTGGAGGGCGTGCCAGGGCTGTTTCGGGACATGGCGCTGGGGATACGCAAATAAGAGATACCGGCTTACATGCGGCGGAGCACAATCCGCCGCGTTTTTGGTGCAAAAAAAGAGGAAATGCCCTTGACTCTGCCGCAGCGTCAACTGTTATACTGCGCATGAAGGAGGGAAGTTTCCATGGAGTATTCCATTCAGGCCCTGTCGCGCCTGTCCGGGGTGACCACCCGCACCCTGCGCTGGTACGACCAGATCGGTCTGCTCAGGCCCGCCCGCGTCGCGGAAACCGGCTACCGCTACTACGGGCCGGCCGAGGTGGACCGGCTGCGGGACATCCTCTACTATCGGGCCCTCGGGGTGGAGCTGGCCCGAATCAGGGAATGCCTGGACGATCCCTCCTTTGACCGGCTGACCGCCCTGCGCGGTCACCTGGATGCCCTGCGGGTGAGGCAGTCGCAGCTGGACCGCCTCATCCGCTCGGTGCAGGAAGCCATCCGATGTGAGGAAAGGAGTGAGATCATGAGCGATCAGGAGAAGTTCGAGGCGTTCAAGGCACAGACCATGGCGCGCTACGAGGGGGCCTACGGCGACGAGGCGCGTCAAAAATACGGCGATGAATCGGTGGAACAGGCCAAGGCAACCCTTCTTAATCTGACGCGCGAGCAGTACGGGGAGTGGACGCGGCTGGGCGAGGAGATCCGGCGGCGGCTGGAGGCCGCCGTGCGGGGCGGCCTGCCGCCCAGCGGTGAGGAAGGCCGGGAAATCACCGCCCTGCACCGCCGCTGGCTCACGCTGACGGGCACCGTCTACGACGCGGCCAAGCACCGCGGCATTGCACAGCTCTACGTAGCCGACGAGCGCTTCACCGCCTACTATGACGGGGCTGTGCCCGGCTGCGCGCGGTTTTTGCGGGACGCGATCGAATGCTGGGCTCGGTAGTCGCAGCCAAAAGGCGCGGCGGGTCAACACCCGCCGCGCTTCTTTGATTTACCGGTTCTGCTGGGAGATCATGTTGATGAGGCCGCCGGCGAGGATCATGCCGCGCTGGCGCTCGGTCAGCTCCAGCTTCATCTCCACCGTAAAGCCCTTTGTCACGTTGGTCACGGGCACGCGGCCCTCGCCCTTTCGCACCCGCTCGGCCACGCCCTCCAGGGCGATCTCGTCCCCCTGCGAGAAGCGGTCGTAATCCGCCTCATTTGCAAATTCCAGGGGCAGAATGCCGTTGTTGATGAGGTTCGCGCGGTGGATGCGGGCAAAGCTCTTGGCCAGCACGCCGCGCACCTTGAGGTAGAGCGGCACCAGCGCCGCGTGCTCGCGGCTGGAGCCCTGCCCGTAGTTCTGACCCGCCAGCAGGAAGCCGCCGCCCTCCGCCTTCGCCCGCTCGGGGAAGGTGGGGTCCACGGGCGTGAGGCAATGCTCGCTGAGCTTGGGAATGTTGCTGCGGAAGGGCAAAAGCGAGCTGTCGGAGGGCATGATGTGGTCGGTGGTGATGTTGTCCTCCATCTTGAGCAGCACCTTGCCCGAGAGGCTCTTAGCCAGCGTCTCCGCCTTGGGGAAGGGCTTGATGTTGGGGCCACGGACGACCTCGACCGCCTCTGCCTCGTCCTCGGAGGCGGGCGGGATGATGAGGTTGTCGTTATAGAGGAAGCTGTCCGGCATGACCACGTCCAGATCGGCGTCCACGCCGCGCGGGTCGGTCAGCACCCCGGTCAGGGCGGTGGTGGCGGCGGTTTCGCAGCTCACCAGGTAGATGCCCGCGCTCTTGGTGCCGCTGCGGCCGAAGAAGTTGCGGTTGTTGGTGCGCACGCTCACGGCGTTGGTGCAGGGGCTCTGGCCCATGCCGATGCAGAAGCCGCACGCCGTTTCGCAGATGCGCGCGCCGGCCTCGATCATGTCATGCAGCGCGCCGTTGGCGCTGAGCATGCTCAGCACCTGACGGCTGCCCGGCGCGATGACCAGCGACACGTCGGGGCTGACGGTCTTGCCCTTCAGAATGGCGGCCACGCGCATCATGTCCAGATAGCTGGAGTTGGTGCACGAGCCGATGCACACCTGGTCCACATGGATGGGCCCGGCCTCGGCCACGGTTTTTACGTTGTCGGGCATATGCGGCAGCGCCACCATCGGCTCCAGCGCCGACAGGTCGATCTCCACCGCCTCGTCATACGTGGCGTCCGGGTCTGCGGCCAGAGGCGTGAAGTCCGCCTCGCGGCCCTGCGCCTTCAAAAAGGCGCGCGTCACCTCGTCCGAGGGGAATACGGAAGTCGTCGCGCCCAGCTCCGCGCCCATGTTGGCGATGGTCGCGCGCTCGGGGATGGACAGCGTCTCAACGCCCGGGCCGGTGTACTCCATCACCTTGCCCACGCCGCCCTTGACGGTGAGGCGGCGCAGCAGCTCCAAAATCACGTCCTTGGCGGCCACGCCGCGGCCGAGGCGGCCCGTGAGGCGGACGCTGACCACGCTGGGACAGCTCAGATAATACGCGCCGCCGCCCATGGCCACCGCCACGTCCAGCCCGCCCGCGCCGATGGCGATCATGCCCAGCGCACCGCCGGTGGGGGTGTGGCTGTCGCTGCCCAGCAGCGTCTTGCCGGGCTTGCCGATGCGCTCCAGCTGCACCTGATGGCAGATGCCGTTGCCGGGCTTGCTCAGATAGATGCCGTGCCTGCGGGCGACGGTGGCGATATAGCGGTGGTCGTCCGCGTTTTCAAAGCCGGTCTGCAGGGTGTTGTGGTCGATGTAAGCCATGCTGCGCTCGGTTTTGACGCGCTTGACATCCATGGCCTCAAACTGCAGGTAGGCCATGGTCCCGGTGGAATCCTGCGTGAGCGTCTGGTCGATGCGGATGGCGATCTCGCTCCCCGGCTTGAGCTCGCCCGATATCAGATGGCCGGAAAGAATCTTCTGCGTTACGTTCATGCTGTTGGTCCTCCGTGCTTTTTCCCAGTGTTCGCGGCCCGCTTCCGGCGGGGCGCACTGTGTTTAGTATAAGGACAAGCCTGCCCGGTTGCAATGCGGGCCGTCAAAAAGTGCAGGAATTGTACAGCTCCGCCGCCGGAAAGCGCCCGTCATCCGGAAATTTCCATCATGCCTTTGGTTGCCCGTCAGTTTACGTTCACGCGGCCTACACAAAAGGCCGCTATACTCTGCCCCATGGAAAGGAGGTCCGCATGAAAGGTTTCTTCCGGGCGCCATGGCGCTTTGCCGCGTGCTATGCGGCATTTTTGATCGCGGCGTTTACCTGGGCGCTGCTGGACACCTTCGTCATCCCGCACCGGGAGCTGATCGTCTCCCGCGCGCGCGACGTGGCCGAGGAAGTGCTGGAAACCCTCGCGCCCTCTGCCACGCTGGCTGCGCCGGAGGCGGCGGCGGACGCCTCCTTCTATCAGGATGCGTACATGAGCGTTGAGCTGGCCACCCTCCGCCGTGACGGTACCACCTGCTACGTGGTGGACGTATGGCTGGCCAGCCCCGCCCTTTTGCGCACGGCGCTGGCTGAAAACACCTTCGGCCGCAACGTGACGGACACCGTGAGCGAGCTCGCCGGGGCAAGCGGCGCGGTGCTCGCCGTCAACGGCGATTTCTACGGCTCGCGCAAAAGCGGCTGGTGCCTCAGAAACGGGGTGCTCTACCGGGACAGCATGGCCTCCGCGGCCACGGAGCTGCTGCTGGTGGACGCTTCCGGCGATTTTACCGTCATGGACGACCGCGCCATGACCGCCGGGGATGCCGAGGGCCTGTGGCAAATCTTCTCCTTCGGACCCGCGCTGGTCATGGACGGAGAGGTATCCGTGGATCAGGAAGACGAAGTAGCGCGCTCCATGGCCAGCAACCCGCGCACGGCCATCGGGCAGGTCGGGCCTCTGCACTACGCCTTTGTGGTGACGGACGGCCGCACGGAGGAAAGCGCGGGGCTGTCGCTCATGCAACTGGCGGACCTGATGCGGGATATCGGCTGTGAAACGGCCTACAACCTGGACGGCGGCGGCTCGTCCACGATGGTGTTTCAGGGCGAGGTGGTCAACAACCCCACCACCAGCGGCCGCACCATCACCGAGCGGGAGGTGAGCGACATTGTCTACATCGGCCTTTGAGCCGGCCACGCGAAGGCGCGTGGTGGGTTGCGCCCTGTGCGCGGCGGGCTGCGCCGCCGCGAGCGCCGTCTATCAGGCGTTCGGGCACGGCGTCACCTCGCGGGCGATGACATGGGCGTTTCTGGTGCCGCTGCTGGGCGGAGGCGTGCATCTGGGAGCATGGGGTCTCACAAACGGGCGCTCCGTCGCGCCCGCCCTGGCGCGCCCGTGGCAGAACCTGCTCTTCGCGGGGCTGGCCACGGTGACGGCTGGGTTGTACTACCGGGGCATCGTGGACATCGCCGGCGTGGACGGCGGCTGGGAACGCTGGTTCCTCGCGGGCGGCGGAGCGCTGACGCTGGCGGGCACGCTGGGCCTGTGGCGGATCAAACCGGAAGGGAGCTGTTGAAATGGGAAATTTCACCTATGTTTTTGAGCGTGTGGAGCGCAAGTTTCTTCTCACGCCCGCGCAGTACACGGGGCTGATGCGCACGCTTCCCGAATATATGCAGGCGGATCAGTACGGCGAAAGCACCATTTTAAGCCTCTATCTGGATACGGAGGACAGCCTGCTCATCCGCCGCAGCCTGGAAAAGCCGGTCTACAAGGAAAAGCTGCGCCTGCGCAGCTACGGCGTGCCGCGCGGTATGGACAACGTCTTTCTGGAAGTGAAGAAAAAGGTGCGGGGCGTGGTGTACAAGCGGCGCATCTGCCTGCCGCTGGCGCGGGCCATGGAATGCCTCGCGCAGGGAAGCGTCCCCGCCGCCGGCGGGCAGATCGGCCGGGAGATCTCCTACATGCTGCGCCGCTACCGGCTGCGGCCCGCCGTGCTTCTGGCCTACGACCGCACCGCCTACACGGAGCTGGAGCCCAGCCCGAACCAGCTGCGCATCACCATCGACCGCGACATCCGCAGCCGGCAGACGGATCTGGACCTGCGTCTGGGTTCGGTGGGGGACCCGCTGCTCGCGCCCGGCATGCGGCTGATGGAGATCAAGACCGCGCACGCCATCCCGCTATGGCTGTGCGCCGCGCTGGACCAGAACGAGATCCGGCCTACGTCGTTTTCCAAATACGGGCGCGTCTACGAGGCGCGCATGCGCGCGGGACAGGCCCGCGCCCTGCGCCCCGCCGCCGTGAAAGGAGGAGTCGCCGATGCTTTCTGCCATGTTTGACGTCAATCAGGGGCTGTCCGTGGGCGGCATGCTGGTGCTGATGCTCTGCGCTGCCGCCTGCGGACTGATCATCGCCGTGACCGCCATGCTTACAGGCCAATGCAGCAAGGGCTTCGCCGCCTCGCTGGTCACGCTGCCGGTGGTGGTGCAGGCCGTGATCCTCATGGTCAACGGAAACGTGGGTACGGGCGTGGCGGTGCTGGGTGCGTTCAGCCTGGTGCGCTTCCGCTCCGTGCCCGGCTCCTCGCGCGATATCACGCTCATCTTCCTGGCCATGGGCACCGGGCTGGCCACCAGTATGGCCTACACAGGCTACGCGCCGCTGCTCACAGCGGTGGTGTGCGCGCTGCTGTTGGCGCTGCACTTCATCCATCCCTTTTCCCAGCCGCTTCTGCTGCGCGTGACCATCCCGGAGGATCTGGACTACACCGGCGTGTTCGACGACCTGTTCGCCACGCACACGCGCCGCTGGCGTCTGGAGGGGGTCAAGACCACCGGTATGGGCAGCCTGTTTGAGCTGCGCTACACGGTGGTCCTCAAGGACCCCAGGCAGGAAAAGGCCTTTCTGGATGAGCTGCGCTGCCGCAACGGAAACCTCACCCTCTCCCTTACCCGCAACGCGCCCATCCATGAAGAACTGTAACAAGGAGGCTCCCCCATGAAGCGTTTCTTCTCTGTTCTCTGCGCGCTTCTTCTGTGCCTGCCCGCGCTTTCCGCCGCCTCGGCCGAGGCGGCGGACGACCTGTTCACCGACAAGGACCTGACCCTCGCCGACCCCTCCGAGGCCGTTGACATCGTCCTGATCGAAGGCGGCGTAGACATCACCGAGCCGGGTGTCTACCGCCTGAGCGGCCAGATAGCGGACGGCAGCATCCGCGTGGCTCCGGCCACGGAGGGCGACGTGTGGCTGTTGCTGGAGGGCGTGAGCGTCCACAACGAAAGCGGGGCGGCGCTGACCTCCGACGGCTGCGACAAGCTGATTCTGACCCTGGCGGAAGGGAGCGTCAATTCCCTCACCCAGGGCTCGGCCACGCCCTCCGCAGAGGACAACGATGCGGCCATCTACGTGCGCGACGACCTGACCATCAACGGCACCGGCGCGCTCACCATCGAAAGCGCCTATCTGGACGGGATCAACTGCCGCGATTCGCTGCGCATCGTGAGCGGAGACATCACCGTAAACGCCGTGGATGACGGCCTCGTCGGCAAGGACGAGGTCACCGTCGGCGGCGGAACCATCACCATTGACGCCCAGACCGGCGACGGCATCAAGGCCACCAACGACGAAGATGCGGACCGCGGCTTTGTGACCATCGCGGACGGCTCGCTCACCATCATCACCGGCGAGGGCAGCGCGTCCGTCAGCCAGGCGGACTCCGGCGGCTGGGGCGACTGGCAGCAGCAGGCCGAGGAGGATACGCCCAGCCAGAAGGGTGTGAAGGCCGAAACCACGCTGACCGTCTCCGGCGGCGTCCTGTCCATCGACAGCGTGGACGACGCGCTGCATGCGGTGGATGTGGCCATTTCGGGCGGGGAGATGACCCTCGCGACCGGCGACGACGGCGTGCACGCCGACAACACGCTGACCGTCTCCGGCGGAACCATCACCGTGACGCGTTCCTACGAAGGGCTGGAGGGCGCCGACGTGACCCTCTCCGGCGGCGAGATCAGCGTCACCGCCAGCGACGACGGCATCAACGGCGCGGGCGGCGATGACGCCACCTCCACGGGCGAGGGCACATTCGGCGCATCGGGCCGCTTTGGCCGCGACCGCTTCGCCTCCTCGACCGGCGCCGTGCATATCAGCGGCGGTATCATTTTCGTCGATGCCTCCGGCGACGGCGTGGACGTCAACGGCGACCTGGAGATGACCGGCGGCGAGCTGTACGTCAACGGTCCCCAAAGCGGCGGAGACGGCGCGCTGGACTATGACGGTTCCTTCACCCTGACCGGCGGCACGGTGGTTGCCGTAGGCTCCGCCGGCATGGCGCAGGGCGTGAGCGACCCCGCTATCCCCGGCGCGGTGCTCAACGCGTCCGGCTCCGGCACGCTGGAGGTGCTGGACAGCGCGGGAAACGTGCTGGTCCGCTTTGAGGCGCTCCGGGATTACAGCCACGTGGTCGTCTATTCCGACCGCTTTGCGGACGGCGAAACCTATACCCTGACGATGGGCGCCGACAGCCAGTCCGTGCAGATGACCACCGATTCCACCGGCGGCATGGGCTTTGGCGGAGGCCGCGGAGGCTTTGGCGGGGACCGGGGAGACCGTGGAGGAACCTCCAAAACACCGCCCGAAGGCATAGCGCCCGAGGAAGCGCCCGACGCGCCGCCTGAAGGGATGCCCGACGCGCCCCCTGAGGGGACGCCGCCCGAAGGCGCGCCCGCCGCGTCCGGGGACGAAAAGCTGTAGCTGTTCAAAAACGCCCGGCGGCGAACACCCGCCGGGCATTTTCTGCTTTCCGGCGCTTTTCGCCCGCCGTACGGAATTGACACCCCACGCCAAAAGGCGTATGATAGGGGAAAGACAAACCGACCGGGCGGCGCCTCAGGCGCTGCGGGAGGCGGGTATGACGTATATCCTGCTGTATATCGCCCTGACATGGCTGGCGCTGATGCCATTGCGCTTTCGCGCCATGGCAAGGGGATACCGAAACATCTCGCTCGCGCTCAAGGCCCTGCCCACGGCGCTGGCCGCGGCGTTCGCGGCGGCGGGCTGTTTCGGAGCGGAAGCGCGCGACCTCTACGGGCTGCTGGTTTTCGCCGGCCTGTGCGTATGCACGCTGGCGGATATCGCGCTGGACGTGCGCTTTGAGGTGGGCGGCGCGCTGTTTTTCACGGGGCACGCGGTCTATGTGGCTGCGCTCGGCCAGTACCGGGAGCCGAGCTGGTGGTGCCTGACGGTGTTCGTGCTCGCGCTGGCGGGGCTGTGGCGTTTCGCGCTGCGGTATCGCCGGTACTTTCCCAGGCCGCATCTGCTGGCAGGCGTGCTGATCTACGTGGTTGCGCTTGCCTCGCTGCTGGCCTTCAGCCTGCCGCTGCCCCTGCTGGCGCCCTCCCCCCGCTCCACGCTGGCGGCGCTGGGGGCCGTGACGTTCGTCGTTTCGGATATGACGCTGTGCCACAACCTGCTCTTAAAGCGGCCCGCGTCCTATCATTTCGTCAGCCTGGGCATCTATTACATGGCGCAGCTTCTGCTGGCCCTGAGCGCCTTTTCCCCGGCCTGATCCCAACGGGAGGTGAACCCCGTCCCATGGACGACCTGCTCTTTTCGCTCAACACCGTCTTTCCTCTGCTGGTCATGATGGCCGTGGGCTTCACGGCGCGCCGCGTGGGGGTGATCGGCGAATCCGCCGCGCGGCAGATCAACGCCTGCGTGTTCAAGATCTTTCTGCCGCTGCTTTTGTGCTTCAACATCGTGGACACCGAGCTGGGCGCCTCCACGGACGTGCGCACGCTGCTCTACGCGTTCGTGACCACGCTTTTGTGCTTTGGCGTGCTGTTTTTCGCCACGCCGCGCCTGTGCCGCGACCGCGCCTCCTGCGGCGTGCTGATTCAGGGCATCGCGCGCAGCAACTACGCCATCTTTGGCATTCCGCTGGTCATGATGATGTACCCGGAGGGGGATACCTCCATCGCGGTGCTCATGGTGGCGGTGGTGGTGCCGGTGTTCAACGTGCTTTCCACCGTGGCGCTGATGGTGTTCGGCGGCGAAAAGGGCTCGCCCTGGCGCATCGTGAAGGGTGTATTGCTCAATCCGCTGATTCTGGGCACGCTCGCGGGATTTTTGCTCTGGTATTTCCGCGTTCCCATCCCCTCCCTGATCGAAACGCCGCTTCGCAGCCTGGGGTCCATCGCTACCCCGCTGGCGCTGTTCATTCTGGGCGCGTCGCTGGATTTCAGCAAGGCGCGCGCCAATAGCAAGCTGCTCGTCATCAGCGTGACGGGACGGCTGGTCGTGGTTCCGCTGATCTTTTTGAGCCTGGCCGTGGCGCTTGGCATCCGCGACGTGTCGCTGGCCGCGCTGATCGCCGTATACGCCTCGCCCACGTCGGTTTCCAGCTTTCCCATGGCGCAGCAGATGGGCGGAAACGGCGATCTGGCGGGCGGACAGGTGGTCTTTACCACGGTCTTTTCCATCCTGACCGTGTTTTTGTGGGTGTTTGTGCTCAAGAGCCTGGGCTGCCTGGCGTAAGGAGATGTGGCTTTTTTTCGGTATTTTTTGCTTCCCTTTCGCGCGTGCTCGTTGTTTTTAAGGTCCGGTATGCTATAATAAAAACCGTATGATTTTTCATGTGCCCTGATCTTTTCTGCCGATGGAAGGGGAGTTTTTTTTGATGTCGTCCGTCACCTTTTTTCCCGCGCGCCTCAGCGGCAGCGCCGCGGTTCCCCCGGCCAAGAGCGAGGCGCACCGGGCGCTGCTTCTGGCCGCGCTGGGCCGCGCCGAATGCCGCCTGAACGGCTTTTCCGCGCCGCTTTGCGACGATACCCTGGCCATGATCGACGGCGTGCGCGCCCTGGGCGGCCAGGTACGCCCGGAGGAGGGCGCACTGATCGTGACGCCCGCGCCGCCGCCCGGCAAACCCCAAAAAGACGCGCCCGCTGCCGAGTGCCATGTGCGGGCCTGCGCCGCCGCGCTGCGCATGCTGATTCCCGCCTTCCTCGCGCGGGGACAGGCGGTGCGCTTTCGGATGGAGCCGGCGTTGTTCCGCCGTCCGCTGGACGCTTTCGAGCCGCTGGTGCGGCAGGCCGGGGGCCGCATGACGCGCACGCCCGCCGGGCCGGACGGGCTGGCGTCGGTGGAGGTGAGCGGCTTTCTGCCCGCGGGAGACTACGAGGTGGACGGCTCCCGTTCCAGCCAGTTCGCCTCCGGCCTTTTGATTGCGCTGGCCCATGCCGTCACCCCGGAGGGCAAACCCGCGCCCGCCTCGCTCGCCGTGACCGGCCCCATCGTCAGCCGTCCCTATCTGGACATGACGCTTCGCCTGATGGAGCGCTTCGGGATTTCCTTCACGGAACGGAAGGAGGGCGTGTTCGACCTTTCGCCCGCCTGCGCGCCCGCGCCGGAAGGCGTGGATGTATCGGGCGACTGGTCGCAGGCAGCGGTGCTTCTGTGCGTAGACGCCATGGGCGGCGGCGTGATGCTGCCCTGCCTGCGCCGCGACGGCCTGCAGGGGGACGCGCGCATCGTGGATGTGCTGGAGGAAATGGGCCTGCGCATCCGTCAGGCAGGCGGCGAGTGGTACGCTGCCAGCCCGTCGCATGCCGGGCTGATGCCCGCTCGCATCGACTGTTCCGACATTCCCGACCTTGCGCCCATTCTGGCGCTGACCTGCACCCAGGCGCGCGGCGTCTCCACCCTGACGGGCGTCAGCCGCCTGCGGCTGAAGGAGTGCGACCGGCTGCTGGCCACGCAGGAGCTGCTGGCCCAGCTGGGCGCGAAGGCCGACGTCAGCCCCGACGGCGACACGCTCACCGTGTACGGCCCGGCGCGCCTTAGGGGCGGCTTCACCGCCGACGCGCGGGGGGACCACCGCATGGTGATGCTGCTGGCCGCCGCCGCGCTGATCGCCGACGGCCCCATCACGGTGACGGGCGCGGAGTGCATCTCCAAATCCTGGCCCGGCTTCGTGGAAACCTACCGCCAGTTGGGAGGAATCGCCAAATGAGCAGCCGTATCGGACGCATGCTGTCCATCCAGATCTTCGGCGAGAGCCACGGGCCCGCCGTGGGCGTGACGCTCGACGGCCTGCCCGCGGGGCTCGCTCTCGACACGGAAGCGCTGAACGCCTTTTTGCAGCGCCGGGCCGCGCGCGGCAGCGCCATCGCCACCGCGAGGCGCGAAAGCGACCTGCCGCGCATCGTCAGCGGCCTCAGGGACGGCATGACCACCGGCCAGCCGCTGACCGCCCTGTTTGACAACGCCGACACCCACAGCGCGGATTACGGCTTCCTGCCCGACCGCCCGCGCCCCGGTCATGCCGATTACCCCGCCTGGGTGCGCAGCGACGGCTTTGACGACCTGCGCGGCAGCGGCCATCACAGCGGCCGACTCACCTTGCCCTATGCCTTTGCGGGCGGCGTAGCCCTGCAGCTGCTTTCACGCGAGGGCGTGCGCGTGGGGGCGCATGTGCTGTCCATCGCCTCCGAGCGGGATGATGCGCTCGATCCCCTCCGGCCGGACATGGACGCGCTTTCGCGCTGTCATGCCCAGCCCGTACCCACGCTGGACCCCGAAGCCGGAAGCCGCATGTACGCCGCCATCATGGAGGCCCGCGCCGCGGGCGATTCACTGGGCGGCGTGGTGGAATGCGCCGCGGTGGGCCTGCCTGCGGGCCTGGGCGCGCCCTTTTTTGAGGGGGTGGAGGCCGTCATGGCCGCCCAGTTGTTTTCCATTCCTGCGGTCAAGGGCGTCGAATTCGGCGCGGGCTTTGGCGCCGCCGCCCTGCGCGGCAGCGAGTACAACGACCCCTATGTGATGTCGGACGGCCGGGTGGCCACCGCGCGCAACAGCGCGGGCGGCCTGCTGGGCGGCCTTTCAAACGGCATGCCCATCGTCGTGCGGGCTGCGTTCCGGCCCACGCCTTCCATCAGTCTGGAGCAGCAAACCGTCTCCCTCTCCCAAAAAGCGCCGGCGGCGCTCGCCGTGCGCGGCCGTCACGACCCCTGCGTGGCCGTGCGAGCCGTGCCCGTGGTGGAGGGCGCGGTGGCGCTGGCGCTGCTGGAGCTTTGGCTGGAGCGCCGCGCCTCTCTGCCCCTGACCGCGCGGGAGGGCCTATGATGCAGAAAAACCAACGCCTGCGCCTGCGCTGTGAGCGTCTGGGGAGCGAGCTGGAGGGCGTATGCCTGCATGAGGGCATGCCCGTATTCGTGCCCGGCGTGCTGCCCGGCGAGGAGGCGGACGTGCTGTGTGTCAAGGCGCAGCCGCGTTACGCCTTTGGACGGCTGATGGGGGTGCTCACCCCCTCGCCCGACCGCGCCGACCCGCCCTGCCCGGTCTACGACCGCTGCGGCGGATGCAGCGGCCAGCACATGCGCTACGAGGCCACCCTCGCTGCCAAGCGCGCGCAGGTATTCGACTGCCTGACCCGCATCGGGGGCCTTTCGCTTGAGCCGGAGGATGTGCCGCCCGTCCTGGGTGCGGGGCATCCATGGCGCTGCCGCAACAAAACGGCCCTGCCCGTGGGCGGCACGGCAGACGCGCCTGTGCTGGGCTTCTATCGCCGCCGCAGCCACCAGATCGTGCCCATTGACGACTGCCCGGTGGCCATGGGCGGCCTTACGGGCGTGATTTCCGCTGTGAAGGAGTGGATGCGCGCCGAGCGCGTCCAGCCCTACGATGAAGAAAGCGGACGCGGCCTCCTGCGCCACGTGGTCACGCGCGTCTCGCGCGCGGGCAGCCTGATGGTGGTGCTCACGGCCACGCGGGTCAAACTGCCCGGCGTGCCCAGCCTCATCGAACGGCTAACGGCGCGCGCGCCGGGCTTCTGCTCCCTGCATGTGAGTGTGAATGCCGGGCGCAACAACGTCATCCTGGGCAGCGAAAGCCACCGGCTCTACGGCGAGGACGCCATCTTTGAAACGTTGCTGGGCCTGACCTTTGAAATGCCGCCGCTCTCGTTCTTTCAGGTCAACCCTGACCAGACCGAGCGGCTCTATCAGACCGCGGTGGATTTTGCCGCGCTCGCTCCCGGCGACGTGGCCGTGGACGCCTACGCGGGCGCGGGCACGCTGTCGCTGTGTCTGGCGCGTCACGCCTCGCGCGTCATCGGCATTGAAATCGTGCCGCAGGCCGTGGAGGGCGCGCGACGCAACGCCGCGCGCAACGCCGTCGCCAACGCCGAATTTCACGTCGCCGCCGTGGAGGACCTGCTCCCCCGGCTGGTCGCGGACGGGCTTCGTCCCGACGTGATCCTCCTCGACCCGCCCCGCAAGGGCGTGGAGCCCGCCGTCATCGACGCCGTGCTGGCCGCGCGCCCCCGCCGCGTGGTCTACGTCAGCTGTCACGTCCCCACCCAGGCGCGCGACGTGCAGCTCCTCGCAAACGGCGGCTACCGCTTCGAGCGCTGCCAGCCCGTGGACATGTTCTGCTATGCCGGCGGCGTCGAAAACGTCCTCTCCCTCTCCAGGGGGTGACCAGGGGGTGACCCCCTGGACCCCGGACTGCCCGCCC
>CALVNG010000051.1 GCA_944349545.1 uncultured Eubacteriales bacterium | reverse complement strand
GCCGGTATGCCGCGCATCGGTGCCTAAAAAGTGTATAAGTGAAAGCGGGCGGGCCTGCGGCTCGCCCGCTCAGACCGTTGACAAACCCCTGGTTTTGGGGAAAGCCGCGTTTCTTGCGCCCTTTGGGCGCTCGCAACGCTCGCGAAAAATGCTGCGGCATAAGGCTTTGGGGCTCTGCCCCAAACCCCGGCAGGCGCGCATGGAAGCGTCAGCCCTGTGGGCTGTTGCCACCGAAGGTGGCAAAGCGACCCGCAGCGGGGCAGCGAAACCATGAGCGCGACCGTCAGGGAAGCGCGAATGATTGAGCAACTGATGAGGCCCCTGCACCCCGCACTTTGTCGGCAGCCTGAGCGGGCGGGCCTGCGGCTCGCCCGCTTCGCTTTTTCATGGTCAAGGCGCCCTGCGTGCCGCAACGGCGCTTCGCCTTTTGTCCTCCGGGCGCGCCGCGCTTAACGCTTATCGCGGTCAATCAGCTCCAGGGAGATGGTGGCCAGCGCAGCAAAGGCCAGCCCGAACGCCATCAGCATCATCCAGTTCCGCAGCACGTTCCTCGCCGTTCTGTCATAGTCCGGATTGTAGCTGGCCGCCGCCGTCTTTTCCTGGATCACCGTCTGGACGTTCTCCTCGCCAAAGAGATCAAGCAGATCGCCGACGGTCATCCTGAAGGTAAACGCCCGGTCCCTGTACGCCTCAAGGGCCTCGTTCCCGACCAGAAATTCCCTGATTTCGCCCAGTGTAACGGCCTGGTTGATCCGCTCGTCCTGCATCTCCTGCACCGTTTCCTCCACGCCGAACGCCTCCAGAATCTCCCCCAGCGTAGTGCTGCTACCGACCTCCTGATCCAAAACCGCCTGCGCGCTCTCATCCGCCAGGAGGCTTTCGAGCATGTCTCCCGCCGTGACGGCGGCAACGCCCTCCGTGCCCGGCACGAGCACCTGGCTCCAAAGCGCCTCCAGCCCCTCCATCTGCAAAAGGGCGGTCAGCGTCTCCCTAAGGGACAGGGCATGGATGATCTCCCTGTCGGTCACATGCAGGATCTCATCCGCGGCGGCAAAGATCTTCGCCGCCGCGCCCACGGTAAAGGATGGGATGATTTCCATATCCTCACGGCTGTCAAGGAAGGCGTTGTCCTCGTCCCCCAGCAGGTCGAGAATCTGTCCCAGGGTAATGGTGCCTCCGATTTCGTTGTCCCGCATTTTGTAGAGGGTGTTCCAGGCGGTCACCATAGGCGCTTCGTTGTATCCCGATTGCGCCGCGATCACCTTGATGCCATAGTTGGAAATGGTGTAATTTGCCAGCGGCCGGGTCCAGTCCGGCAGAGGCAGCAGACCGCCGGAAAACACCAGCTGGAAGATCAACACAAACGGCATAACCGTCATCGCGCCGGTGGTGGTGTGTGCCACGCTGGAGATGAACAGGCTCAGCATATCCGACGCATAGGAGATCAGCAGCATGGAAACGCCCACATCCAGGATCATCCACCGGGTCAGGAATCCCGGTGTGGGAAAGGTGACGCCCATCATCTGCATCACATAGACAGACAGCCCTGTCTGTGCCAGGCACAGCGCGAACTGATAAATCATATGGGATACCACATAGGAGGAGATATGCATGCCCGACCGGTGTTCCCGCTTGATAATGGGCCGCTCGCGGCAAATGGACTGAATGGAATTGAAGCAGCCGTTCCAGATCGCCACGCAGGTCAGCGCAAACGCGCCCTTGAGGTTTCCCTCCATGGTCAGGAAGAAGTCCCGGCGGATCACCATGCTCACCAGCGCGGCGATGATGGCCGCCATGGGCAGCACCTTCCAGTCGCTCTGATAGATAAAAAAGCGGATCTGCTTGCCCAAATAGATGGGAACCTGGCTGGCGCGGCCCCTGTGGCGGATTCGTCTCCTGAGCCGTTTGATCATACGTACTTCAGCCATGCTGCACCTCCGCATACTTGAGAATGAACTCGTCGGCGCGGCCCTCGCCGCCCTCCTCCTGCCGGTTGACCGACTTGACGATCTCCTCCATGCTCTCCTTGCCAAAGAACGCGCGGGCTCCGTCGATGGAACCGAAATACGCCAGCCGTCCGGTGTGTTTGGCGTCCTTGGCCAGCACGATCACATCGTCGAACAGGTCGATCACGCGGTCTGGCGTATGGGTGATCACAATGATGATCTTGCCCTGATCTGCGATCAGCCGCAGCTGCTCGAACAGCTCGCGCGCCATCACGCCATCCAGTCCGGAGTCCGGCTCGTCAAGAATGAACAGGGAGGGATTGGAGATGAATTCCATAGCGATGGAAAGGCGCTTGCGCTGGCCGCCGGACAACTTGTCCACCATATGGTTCTCCACCGGAGTCAAGCCGAAAATGTTCATCACGTCCTCCACCCGCGCCTTGCGGTCCGCAACGGTGAAGTCCTTGGGAAGCCGCAGGCTGGCCGCGTCCATGAGCGTGCGGAACACGCTGTCCGATCCGCGCATCAGGTCCAGCTGGGGCACAAAGCCGATATCATATTGCATTTCCTTGTAATGCCTGTACATGTTGGTGCCATTGAGCACCACCTCGGCCTTGGCCTTCTCGTAGCCGTTGATGGCGTTGAGACAGGTGGTTTTGCCCGCGCCGCTTCCGCCCAGCAGCAGTACCATGTGTCCGGGCTGTATGTACATGTGGATATCCCGCAGCAGATATTTCTTTCTGAAAAACTCCCGGACCGTCCGCTCCTCCAGGTTGACCGTCAGACCCTTGTCCAGCACATCGGCCTTTTTGCCGGAGAAGAAATTGGCGGCCTCGCTTCTGATGTCCTCCACCTTCCACAGGGGCTGATAGTTCCTGTGCAGGCCCCACAGCAGCGCGGGCACAAACCCGACCATCAGCCACAGGAGTACCCAGGGCTTCCGGCGGCCGTATACCTCGGTCAGTCCGTTGAACACGCGGATCTGATAGACCAGATCCGCCAGCGCAACGATCAGGGCCGTCAGAGAGAGGACCAGCCCAACAATCGGCTCAAGCGGCAGAAAGATGTCGGGCAGGCCCGTGGCGATGATGAGGAAATCCAGCACAGCCAGCGTTCGCCCCTCCGGCTCCCGGCCCGCGCACAGCCCCAGCTTGTAATGGCGCGCGCAGGGAACCAGCGCCCACCAGCCCTTGACGCCGCTTTTGCACAGCACCGCCCACAGTCCGGCCAGGTAGAGCAGATTCATTAGGATGCTGGACGGATGAAATGTGGTCCCCAGCAGGACCAGGACGACACCCTCGGCAATTTTCATCATCAACCACCCTGTCTTTTGAATCTTGGCCGGCTGTTCCCGGCAAAGGCAGGCCTGGCAATGCTTGGCGCCTACCTTTTTTATCGTTTCGCCTCGGGCGCGGAAAAACCCTGTTTCCAATCAAAAAAAGGACATGAAGACCGGTCGGCTTAGGTCGGGAAACGTGTTGGCGCGCCACCGGTTTGCGCAGATGACCGGACCGCACGCCTTATGGTTGCCGCCGGGAGGCGAAGCCCTTCCGGCCTTCGCCTCCATCCAAAGGGGACCTCCGGGCGCTCGTCAGGCCGTCCGGTTGAGCTTGACGATGGTCATGTTGAAAATGCCGTCCGTCGCCTGGACGGGACTGCTGTAGAACAGGCTGAGCGTGGTCTCCGAGGGGGCGTTGATGATGAAGTTGGCCGAGCCGCCCGCCGAGGTGCCGTTGATGCTGGTAGCAAAATAAACGGAGGTTTCCATGTGCGAGGTGCCGTTATAGCTCGGCGTTACCTGCATATAGCTGGCCGTGCGGTAAATGGCAGAAATGCTGTAGGCAACCAGATAATAACCGGGCTGAAGTGTGATGCGCGAAATATCGATCTGTACAATGTTGCCCGTAGGATCCGTCACGTCGGGAAACATGGTAATGAGGCTGTTGTTGTTCCATACGGCCTGAAGGTTGGCAAAGGAGGCAAACGCATCCTCAGGCGCCACACCCGTGGCACCGGTGGCACCCGTCGCGCCCGGTAGGCCCGGCAGACCGTCCGCTCCGGTTGCTCCCGTAGCGCCCGTCGCGCCATCCGCACCTGTCGCGCCCGGCTGGCCGTCTGCACCCGTAGCTCCGGTAGCGCCCGTCGGGCCGGTTGCTCCGGTCGCGCCCTGCGCGCCTGTGGCTCCCCGCAGGCCGTCCATACCCGCCGAGCCGGTCGCGCCGGTGGCTCCGGTAGCGCCGGTCGCGCCCGTAGGGCCTGTCGCGCCCGTGCTTCCCGTCGGCCCCGTTGGGCCGGTGGGGCCCTCCGCTCCGATTGGTCCGGTGGCGCCTGTCGGTCCGGTTGGGCCTGTCATGGTCGAAGAACCGGCCGGGCCGGTAGGACCCGTCGGACCGGTGGCGCCTGTCGGCCCGGTCGCGCCATCGCTTCCGCGAGGGCCCGTCGAGCCTTCGGTTCCCGCGGGTCCGGTAGCCCCCGTCGCCCCGGTGGGACCGGTAGGACCGGTGGGTCCCGTTGCGCCATCGGTTCCGGAGGGGCCGGTAAACCATACGGGAAATCCGCGCAGCGCGCAGTTGGGGCACATGGTACCGCCGCATCGCCTGCATGAGAAGCCGCTGTAGATCGGCATGCTTCGCCACCCTCTTTCTGTGTTCACACCATCCTATTCCGCTTATTCCGAGCTGTGCGCAAAAAGGCGCGCTGTGCATCCAGCGCGCCTCAGCGAAAGAAGCGAGCATCCCCTCCCATATCCTTATTCATCGCGGCGGCCATTCCTACGGGCAATGCCGCCATCATGCGCATCACGCCGCCATACGTCCCGATGCGCTGTCCACCATCATCAGTACCTCCGCCTCTTCGCCCGTCACTGCGTCGATATAGACGCGGTACTCGCGTCCCTCATAGCGTCCCGGCACCTCGTAGCACAGGCGTTCTCCCTCCCGGAAGGGAATCACGCACAGCCGCGCCTGTCCGGCATCCAGCCTGGGGTTCACCCGCCCCAGCGCCTCCTGTGCAGTCAGCGCAGGTGAGAGTCCCGTGCGTAAAGTGTGATTCATCAGATAGTTGTTTGCCTCCAGGCCCACCACCTCGCCGGTGTCCATGCGCACCTGCACCTTGACCAGATCAGGATACAGCAGCACCCCATCCTGCACGGCCACGAAATTGATCACCGCCAGCCCGTCATACACCTGGTAGTGGTTGTCCTCCATCTCGCCATAGCCGCGATCAAGCAAAAAGTCCCGCGCTGCCCCCGCGCATTCCTCCAGCGTCAGCACGGGTTCAAAGTCCGCGTGCTCCGGCACCATCCACAGCATCTTTCCGCCCTGACGGGTCACTTCGGCGTTGAGCACCACACCGTCGTTGAGAACCAGCATCACGCCATAGCTGGCCAGCGTACCCCCGCCGTCCGGGGCTGCTTCCGTTCGGTTCACCCTCTCTTCCCCCACGAAGGTCCGGGCGATCTCCATGGCCTGACGCTGGTCAATCCGTTCCTCGCCGAGCGCCTTGGGCGCGCCGAAATGCCTTGCGTCGGAAAACGCGCCGTCATAGATCATGCTGGGGTAGTCCATGCCGTTGTCAGGATCGGCCACCTGCTCCAGCGGACGCTGGGCCGCCTGCGCCTCGGCATAGAACACGCCCGGTCCGGCTGTCAGGCGCAGGCTTTCGGCCACCATGGTTTCCCGCGCGGTGGCGAACTGTCCCAGCAGCAGCGCGCACTGGCTTTCCAGACTGCCTAGCTCCGCCATCTGCTGCTCGGTCAGCGGCTGGCCTGCGGCTAGCGACAGCGCCAGCACCATGGTATATTCCGACAGCTGGTTGCAGAACTTCATCGTATCGCTCATGGCGATGTGGCTCAGCGGCAGGGCCGACAGGCCGCTCACCACGCTGTCGGCCTGCCGGCTGATACCCGCGAGCAGCTCCACCTGGGTGCGTGCCTCCGTCGCCACAGGCGCTTTTCCCAGCTTTAGGCCGATGGCCTGCAGGTGCTCCTGCGTTTCCAGCACGCGCTGGGCATAGACGTCCTCCAGGGCCTGGGCGCTGCGCTGGGCCCGATTGCCGAAATCCAGCGTGAGAAAGATGGAAAGGAGCACCGCCACCCCCAGAAAGGTATATAGGAGAATATGATGCTTTAGCCGCATGCGCGCCTCCCGGTCAAATGGCGAAGTTGTGCTTGCCGATGCTCAGCTGCACCGTGCGCGACCAGATCCACCCGTTGGTGGCGGTTGCCGGATTGTAGTAATACAGGCAGCCGCCGGTGGGGTCCCAGCCGTTGAGTGCGTCGCGGGCGGCGCGCAGGCTGTCCTCGTCGGGGGTGAGATTGATTTGCCCGTCGGCTACCGCGTCAAACGCTCCGGACTGGTAGATCACCCCGCTGATGGTGTTGGGAAATGAGGGGCTCTTCACCCGGTTGAGCACAACCGCCGCCACGGCCACCTTGCCCACGTAGGGCTCGCCGCGCGCTTCACCATGCACCAGCCGTCCCAGCAGATAGGTTTCGCTCTCGTTATAGCTCGCGGCGGATACGCTGCCCGCGAGGGTTACGCCCAGCGCTGCGGCGGTGCTCTCCCCCACCACGCCGTCCACCTTCAGCCCGTTTTTGCGCTGAAACCAGACCACCGCGTCATAGGTCTGCTTGCCGAACACGCCGTCCACCGTACCGCTGAAATATCCGTACTGCTTGAGCTTTTGCTGAATCAGCGTGACCTGATCGCCCTTGTCGCCCCAGGCCACCACGGCCGCGTCTGCCCTCACAAAGAAAAAAAACAGCGCAAACGTCACCAGCGCCGCGATCAGCTGCAGCGCCAGCTCCGTCCGATTGGCTCCCCGCCGCATTCAAAAACCCTCCCCCACAAGCATCGCTCGTGAGGAAGGGTTTCCCATGAAGAAGAAAACTATACGCCTTCAACGGCCGCCTGCTGCGCCGTATACAGGGTATAACCGTTGGTCTCCACGCAGGAGAGATCGCCGGTGAAGCTGGTCACATACGCGTCTGCGGTCAGCCTCCAGCGGCAGCCGCCGGCCAGCGTGACATGGACCTCGCCGCCCTGACCATCCGGGTTGATGGTGCCCTCAAAGGTCGTGCCGTCTGAAAGCGTCAACTCGAGCGAGGAAATTCCGTCCACCCTGATGGTTCCGGCCAGCGCCTGCCCATTGGCATTGAACGTGCAGCGTCCCCCGTTATCGCCCGGCGTTCCCCAGCCGCGCTCGCCCGAATTGCCCTCCACCCTGAGAAGGCACCCGTCGGCCGGCGTAAGTACCACGCCGCTGAGTTCGATGGTGCAGTCGGTGTTTGTCACGTAGAACAGATCCCCCGCCAGGGTGGCAAGCTCGCCGCCCGTCATCCTGAAACAGCTCCACCCTTCCTCGGCGTCTCCGCTCATGCTTTGGTAGAGCATCACGCCATGCAGGTTTTCGCCGCTGTCCGGGCCATAGGTGCCCTGCATATTGCCCGATACAGTGCAGTCCGTCAGCGTCACGCTGTTATGCCCCTCCACCACCACGGCTTCGGATCGGTTGGCTGTGAGCAGAGCGTTGGTCACGGCGATCTGCGCCGTGCTGTATATGGCGGGCGAGCCGGCGCCGTTGGTCACGAAGTGCCCGCCTCTGGCTGTCAGGCGACCACCTCCCCGGTCGCTGCGGATGGCAGCCGAGGAATTGCCCTGCGTTTCCACGTCCACGTCCCAGGCGATCAGCTTCCCGCCGCCCGCCACATGGATGCCTCCCGAGTGATCGCCGGTGGTGCGCACGGTGCTGTCCGTCAGGGAGACGGCGGTGCCGTCCCCATAGCTGACCACCGCGTTGCCGCCGGCGGCGGAGGTGGTCACGCTCACCGACGCAAGCGCGGCCTGCGCGCCGTCGGTGGCCAGAAAGCCCGCGTTCTGGCCGTAGAAATCGCTGTTTTCTGCGCTGGAGGTATCCCCCTCCGCCTTTTGGATGATGACGCCGCTCAACGCCACCTCCGCCAGGTTCGTCACGCGGAGGGCGTTTTCATCCGCCTTTTGAGATACAAAGCTGCCGCCGCTGATGGTGGCGTCCGTCTCCAGCGTGGTGGCGGAGGTACCCTGGCTGATCGTTCCCGGCTCGCCAGGCATGCCGCCCGGCGACTGCGCTGGCTGGCCGTCCGGCGGGCGGGCGCCCTCCGGCCGCTCGCCGTCTTCCGACACATGCGCAGGGCGCTCTCCGGGCATGTCTGACGCTTGTACATTCCCGCTTTCCTCGTTTCCGCCCGCCACGGCTGCCGCGCAGATCAGCAGCAATGCCACAAGCAGAGCCGTCGCCCGTAACCATCGCTTGATGCTCACAGATTGCTTCGCTCCCTTCCCGTCCGGATTGCCAACAGACGTATAGCCATCCTACTCCATCCGTGTGACAATTCTGTGGCACAGGTATGAACGCGCTGTATTTTTACAAATTTGTCCCCCAAAAAACCTGAGCGCCCGGAAAAACGTCTATCTCTATGAGTACATGCCAAAGAACGGAGGATGAACATGAGAAAAAAGACGCTGTGCGCGGCCATGCTGCTGGCGTGCCTGCTTTTGTGCGCGGGAGCGAAGGCGCAGGGCCTGTCCGTGGCGCTGCCGGAGGCCGTGCGCCCCTACCAGCAGGCAGAGGTTGGCGTAAACGCGCCCCGCCCGGGACGGCTGACCATCCTGATCTGGAACGATGCGGGACCGCAGCTTCCGATGTGCGAAAACCTGCCCGTGCAGGCAGGCCGCAATGTGCTTCGCTGGGATGCAACCTCCTTTGGCGGCATGCCGCTGCGTGCGGGGAAGTATCACCTGCTCCTTCGGCTGACGGGCGAAGATGGCCAGCGCAGCGTGACGCACACCTTCCTTGCGGTGGAACGCGCTGCCGCCGCGCTGATCTATGCGCTGCCCAGCGGCGAAACCCTCTACCACCGGCGCGCGGAGCCGTGGTTTGTGGACTGCGCGGTCACGGGTGCGGGCGTGGTGTGTCTGGAAGGCTACACGGATGAAAGCCTGACGGACCGCTTTGTCTCCATCCGCAAAAAGCTGGAGGGCAGCGGGCGCTTCCGCATCGCGTGGAACGGAGAATCCAACGGCCGTAAGGCATCCGAGGGCCGCTACTGGATGCGCGCCTATCTGGAGGGGCGGGAGGCGGACGCCGTCGTCTTTCCGCTGGAGATCCAAAACGGGCGCGAGCCAGTGCCTGAGCTCGGCCCCACCGGCCCGCTGCTGCCTGACATCCGCGACGACGAAAACCTGTGGCAGGCCATGCTGACCCCTGTGGCGGTGGTCGATATCGAGGCGGAGGATCACCAGCGCCTCTATCTCGCTCCGGACCCGGACAGCGACGTGGTGGGGCAGGTGCATGGACAGTCCCAGGCGGTGGAAGTGGTGGAGACCGGCGCGCGCTATACGCTGGTGCGCGCCTGGCGGCATGAGGACGGCGCGCCCGTCGAAGGCTACGTACCCACCAAGAAGCTCAAGATGGTGCTGCCCAGCACGCGCTACGGCGTGGTCATCGACAAGAGCGCGCAGACCCTGACCGTTTATGAGGCAGGAAAGCCCGTGGGATGCGCGCGCGTGAGCACGGGGCTCAAGGCGCCGGACAAGGCGTTCCGGGAAACGCGCGCGGGCGCCTTTCTCACCACCGACCGCCTGGTGAGCTTCGACAGCGGCGGCTACCGATGTGATTATCCCATCCGCATCGACGGAGGCAACCTGCTGCATCAAGTGGGATACCAGGAACGCGCGGACGGCATGGCGGATTTTTCGGATCAGACCGCACAGCTGGGCCAGCGCGCCTCGGAGGGCTGCGTGCGGGTGGACTGGCGCACGGACGATGAATATACCATCAACGCGTACTGGCTGTGGACGCATCTGCCCTGGCGCACCAAGGTGCTGGTGCTGCCCTAAGCGCAGGAAAAGCATGGCGGCGGGCCCGACCGGGTCCGCCGCCATACGTCAGTTGCCGCACTCCACGCTGATCTGGTTGAACAGTCCCAGCACGTCCGAAAGCTGCAGGGCACGCTTTTCCTCGCCGCACTTGTCCAGCACGGCGCGGCCCTCGTGCAGCATGAGGATGCGGTCGCCGTATTCGAGCGCGTAACGCAGGTTATGGGTCACCATCAGCGTGGTCAGTCCCTTCTCCCGCACCAGCCGTCCGGTCAGCTGCATGATCACCTCAGCGGTCTTGGGGTCCAGCGCCGCGGTGTGCTCGTCCAGAATGAGGAACTCGATGGGCGTCAGCGTGCTCATCAGCAGCGCCAGCGCCTGCCTTTGCCCGCCGGAGAGCGAGCCGACGGGGATGTTGAGCTTGTCCTCCAGCCCCAGGCCCAGAGAGCTGAGCAGCTCCCTATAATAGGAAATGCGGCGGCGGTTGACGCCCGGTGTGATGTTGTAGGGCCGGTTCTTGTTGTCGGCCATGGCCATGTTTTCAAGCAGCGTCATCGTGCCGCAGGTGCCCATGGCGGGGTTCTGGTAGACGCGGCCGATGTTGCGGTAGCGCTTGTGCTCGCTCATCTTGGTGATATCGCGGCCGCCCATGAAGATGCTGCCCTCGTCCACGGGGATGGAGCCGCAGACCAGGTTGAGCAGGCTGGTTTTGCCGCTGCCGTTGGAGCCGACGACGCTAATGAACTGGCCGTCCGGGATGGCGAGGCTGAAATGGCGGAACAGGCAGTTTTCATTGACCGTTCCGGGGGAATAGACCTTGCTTACGTCGCGCAGCTCAAGCATGGAATTTCACCTTCTTTCTGCGCATGCCGCCCAGCACCAGAATGATGAGGAACAGCGCCGCGGTCACGAGCTTGAGGTCCTGGGGAACCAGGCCCAGAGACAGGGCCAGCGCCACGCAGGCCTTGTAGATGATGCTGCCCACGATGGCGGCGGTGGACGAGTTCACCTTCTGGCGGTTTTTGAAGATGTTGGTGCCGATGATGACCGCCGCCAGGCCAAAGACGATGGCGCCGGTGCCCATGGAAATTTCAAACACGCGGTTTTTCTGGGCCATCACCGCACCGGACAGGGCCACCAGCGCGTTTGCGATGACCAGCCCCTCGATCTTCACCAGTCCGCCGTCACGCGCCAGCGTGGCCACCACGGCGGGGTTGTCGCCCTCTGCGCGCAGCAGGAAACCGGCCTTGGTGTTCATGAACAGGTCCAGAATCACCTTCACCACCAGCACGATCACCAGCACCACCAGCACCTTGGACCAGGGCGCGAGCGCTGCGGGCAGGCTGTCCACCAGCGCATTGTCAAAGAGGGTGTCCATGTTGAAAAAGGGCAGGTTGGCGCGCCCCGCAATGCGCAGGTTGATGGAATACAGGCCCGTCATGGTGATGATGCCGCTGAGCAGGTCGCGCACATGGCACTTGACGTGAATCAGCCCCGTCACCAGCCCCGCCGCCGCGCCGGCGAGCGTGGCCATCAGGAGCGTGAGCACGGGATGCATGCCGTTCACCGTCAGAATGGCGCTGACCGCCGCGCCCAGCGGGAAGGACGAATCCACCGTCAGGTCCGGAAAGTCCAGGATGCGGTAGGTGATCAGCACGCCCAGCGCCAAAATGGCGTAGATCAGCCCCTCCTCCAAAATGCCGATAAAAATGCCCATGAAACCGGCCTCCGTTTCGCTTTGGTTCCGTTGCCCGCTCAGGCCGCCAAAGGCCCGCTCCCGGCGCGCGGGAGCGGGTGGCCAAGCCGGCGGGGTGCCTGCTTACTGCTGGGTCACGTCGATGCCGCGGGTGAGGTCCGCCTCGGGGATCGTCACGCCCAGCTTCTCGGCCACGCCCGGGTTGTAGCACATGTCGCCGCCCTCGCTGCTCACGAAGGCGATGTCGCCGGCAAAGGCGCCCTCCAGCACCTGCGCGGCCATGCGCCCGGTCTGCTGGCCCAGGGAGATATATTCGACGCCCTCGGAGGCGATGCAGCCGTTCTTGACCTGCTCGATCTCGCTGCCAAAGACGGGCTTGCCCAGCGCGTTGGCCTTGTCCAGCACCACGGCCAGGTAGCTGACCACGGTGTTGTCGGTCAGGTTGGTCAGGCAGTCCACCTGCGGCAGGAGGGTATCGCATGCCAGCGGGATGTCCGCGCCGGTGGAAATGCCCGACGCCACAATTTCAAAGCCGTAGGCGCCCGCCAGCTCCTGATAAAGCTTGAGCTGGCTCTCGGAATTGGTTTCGCTGGTGGTATAGAGAATGCCGATCTTCTTGGCCTCCGGCAGGAAGGAGCGGATGAGCTTGAGCTGGGCCTCCACGGGCAACACGTCGCAGGTGCCGGTCACGTTGTAGTCGCTCTTGCCCTCGTCATTGGCCAGCATGGCGGCCACGGGGTCGCTCACGGCGGTGTAGATCACGGGCTTGCCGCTGTCCATGCAGGCGTTGAAGGCCGCCTGCGCCATGGGCGTGGCGATGGCGCACACCAGGTCGCACTCCTGCGCCATCTGCTGGGCGATCTGCTGGCACAGGCCCATGTCCGCCTGCGCGTTCTGCACGATGAAGGTCACGTTCTCACCCTCCACATAGCCCATCTCGGCCAGGCCCTGAATGAAGCCCTCGCGGCAGTTGTCCAGGCTGGAGTGCTCGGCAAACTGCGCGATGCCGATGGTGTAGGTCTTTTCGGTCTCGGCCGTTGCCATGCAGGCGGCGGTCAGGCACAGGGCCAGCGTCAGTACCAGGGCGGTCAGCTTCTTCATCATGATTCATCCATCCTTTCCTGAATATGAGAGAAATGAAAAACGCCCCAAGCAACGTAGGTTGCTTGAGGCGGTATTTCCGCGGTGCCACTCAATTTCCCCGCCATGGGCGGGCTCATTCTTCACGTACCAACATACGCGCCGCCCGGATAACGGGTGCGGGTCCCGTCAGCGGCTACGGTCCAGACGGGCTTTCGCCGCCGCCCTCGGAAGTCCATTCGCCGCCCTGCCGCGCGCCGTGGTCACACTCTTCACGGCTCCCTTTGCCGCGCCCTGTGGCGGGTACTCCTCTTCCTCAACGGTTTGATTGCGTGTATGATACGACAGGAAATTCGCCTTGTCAAGAGGATTGCGAAATGTTTTTTGCATGTTTTTTTGCTGCCTCTTTTTGCCATGGGGAGGAAAAGTGAGGCTCTCAGGAAATTCTAATGCTGCTTTCAGCGTTTCCACAGCGGCTTTGCGTCCGCCTTTCTTTTCAGCCTCTCCGTTTTATGGTATAATGCATTGCGTTAAAGCGCACGGAGGCTTTCGGGCATCCGTGCGGCATAGCAGAAGGAGCATGCCAGATGAGCAATCGTAAACCCTCCGAAAAGCGCAAAGGACTGGGCGCGGGTATCATCGCGTTCGGCGTGGTGTTTGCGCTGTTTTCGCTTCTGTTCCGTCCGCACACGATTGGGGCCTTTGCGCTGGCCACGGCGCTGAGCCTGTTTGCGGGCGCTGTCATCCGCGTGATGGCGCAGGGGCTGGATGTGAGTCCCACCGTCAAAACCCCCGAAAGCCTGCAAAAGGTGCAGGGCAATACCGGCGACCCCGATGTGGATGCGCTGCTGGAGAAGGGGCGCGGCATGATCGCCGAAATTCGCGCGGAAAACGACCGCATTCCGGACTCCGTCCTCTCCGACAAGCTGGAGAAGCTGGAAAACCTGTGCGCAGAGGTGTTCCGCGCGGTGTATGACAAGCCCGCCAAGGCCCCGCAAATTCGCAAATTCATGGACTACTACCTGCCCACCACCCTCAAGATGGTCAAGGGGCTGCGCACGCTGGACGAGCGCGGCGTGACCGGCGCGCAGGCGCAGGACGCACGCCGGCGCATCGGGGACGCGTTGGACGTGGTCATCCATGGCTGCCAGCGCCTGCTGGAAAATCTCTACCGCGACGACGTCCTCGACCTGACCACCGACATCGACGTGCTGGAGCAGATGCTTAAGCGTGACGGCCTGACCGAAAGCGACCTGGAGCGCGCCGCGGCGCAGGCCCGCGAGGCCGCCCGCATCGACGCCGAAGCAAACCGCATCTCCCGCGAGCGTGCCGCGCGCGGCAGCGCGTCCGCGCAGGGAGGCCAGGCCTGCGCCACGGCCACCCATCCCAAGGACCGCACCTGAACCCTTTGCCAGACAGGAGGTTGCGCAATATGACAGAGAAGCAAACCCCGGCCCCCGCCCTCACCCTGGAACCCGCCATGACCCGTGATAAGGTGATGATGGAGGAAGCCGTCAAACAGCTGCAGGCCGCTCCCGCGGCGGCGGCCGAAGCCGCAGCGGAGATGGACACGTCCATGCTCAGCGAGGCCGACCGCCGGGTGATTGAGGAATTCGCCGGGAAGATCGACCTGAACAACACCGACCACGTGCTGCTCTACGGGTCCGACGCACAGAAAAAGATCGCCGATTTCAGCGACAGCGCGCTTGCCACCGTGCGCACCAACGACACCGGTGAAGTGGGCGAAATGCTGGTCAAGCTGGTCAATGAAATCAAGGGCTTCGGCGACGCCGCCGAAAAGCCCAAGGGGATTGGCGGCCTGTTCTGGAATGCCAAAAAGGCCGTGAGCGACATGCAGACCAAGTACGACAAGGTGGAGGTCAACGTCGATGCCATCGCCTCGTCGCTGGAGGGCTATCAGGTCCAGCTGCTCAAGGACATCAGTCTCTTTAACCACCTCTACGACATGAACACCGAGTACTTCAAGGAGCTGACCATGTACATTCTGGCCGGCGAAAAGCGCCTGGCCGAGGTGCGCCGCACCACCCTTGAGGAGCTGAAGGCCCGCGCCGCCCAGAGCGGCGACGCCATGGACGCCCAGCGCGCCAACGACATGGCCGCCAACTGTGACCGGTTCGAGAAAAAGCTGCACGACCTCAAGCTCACCCGTCAGGTGGCGTTGCAGATGGCTCCGCAGATCCGCCTTCTGCAAAACAACGACAGCCTGCTGGTGGAGCGCATCCAGAGCACGCTGTCCAACACCCTGCCGCTGTGGAAGAGCCAGATCGTGATCGCCCTGGGCCTGCACCGCAGCCAGGAGGCGCTCAAGGCACAGACCGCCGTGACCGACATGACCAACGAGCTGCTGCGCAAAAACGCCGAGGCGCTCAAGACCGGCACCATTGAAACGGCGCGCGAGGCCGAGCGCGGCATTCTGGATCTGAACACGCTGGTGGAAACCAACCAGAGCCTGATCAACACCATCAACGAGGTCATGAAGATTCAGGATGAGGGGCGCGTCCAGCGCGTGGAGGCGGAAAAGCAGCTCTTGACCATGGAAAACGAACTCAAGCAAAAGCTCCTGGAGCTGAAGCACTGATTCTATTTTTGAAAGGAACCTGAACCCAGATGAAACGAAACCTGTCCACCGGCGTATGCGTGCTGATTGCGCTGGCGCTGGTGGCGTTCGGCCTGACTTACGGCACCCTGACCGGCTTCGGCGATGAGCGCGCTCAGGTGGAGGCCCTCTGGTCAGGCGAAAACGGCCTGTCGGACGTGCTCTCCTATCGGGGAGCGGACGGGCTGAACCTGTGCGTGGTGGCGCGCCGCCATCTGCCCCCGGACGACGCAGATATACTGGTCCTTGAGCAAAGCGCCGGCACGCTCCGTTCAGCCGATGGTATCGCCGCCAAAAAGGAAGCGGATGCAGCGCTGGAGGCCGCTTTTGAAGCTGTGGCCCGCAAGCTGGAAAGCTCCGGCAGCTTCCAGGCCAGCGAGCGCGATCAGCGTTATCTGTCCATGCTGGAGGCGGATTTGAACAGTCTGGGCGCAAGCCAGGCGGTTGACACCTACAACCGGGCGGCCTCCGCCTTCAACGACCTGCTTGCCGCGCCCCTGAC
>CALVNG010000050.1 GCA_944349545.1 uncultured Eubacteriales bacterium | reverse complement strand
GCGCCTACGCGCGAGGGGTGCGCGTTTGCCGCGGTGCGGCTTGCGCCCCCGGCTCCGGCGGGGCGAACGAAAAAAAGGAGGGAAAGCATGGGAAAGATCGTGGGGCTTGTGATTGTGCGGCCCGGAAGGGGCGGCAGAAAGGGAGGCGGCAAGAATGCTGGAGCGGCTCAGGCGAAGGCTGGAGCTGACGGAAAATGACCGTGACGCGCTGCTGGCCGATCTGCTGGAGGAGGCCGAGCAGTATATCCTGGGATATACGGGGCGGCGTGTGTTGCCCCTGGCGCTGGAGGGCGCGGTGATCGAGACGGCGGCGGCGAGCTTTCGTCTTCTGGGGCTGGAAGGGGCGTCGAGCCATGCCGAGGGCGGCGTGAACGACGTGATC
Organism: uncultured Eubacteriales bacterium; assembly: GCA_944349545.1. GTDB lineage: Bacteria > Bacillota > Clostridia > Christensenellales > Aristaeellaceae > Limiplasma. The sequence goes on along the minus strand of CALVNG010000050.1, from coordinate 15,476 downwards.
GACCGTCTGCCCGCGCGGATGAAGGCGCAGCTGGACATGTACCGGCTGGGGAGGGTGTTGTGATGCTTTGCAGGCAATGGCAGCGCGAGGTGGTCATCCGTCCGCCCGACAAGGGGCGGGGCGGAAACGCCTTTCAGCCGGAGGGGCGCGCCGCCGCGGCGTGCGTGCAGCCCCTGCGCGGCTCGCTCGCGCGGCAGATGTACGGCCAGGAGCCGGAGCAGATGCGGCTGATGCTCTGCGGGCTATGCGCCCAACCCTCGGCGGGCGACGGCGTCTGCGTGGACGTGCCGCCGGACGCGGACCCGGACTTTCGCGTGGTCTGGGCGGCGCGCTGGCCGGGGCACTGGGAGGCGCATCTTGCGCTGATCCCGCCCGCGGAGAGGGGGCCGGACGCATGAACGTGGTGATCGAGGCGCGGGGCGCGCGGGAGGCGGCCCTTGCGCTGGAAGCCCTGCGGGACGGGCTGTCCGGCGCGTGCGCGGCGGGGCTGACGCAGGGCGTGTCGGCCATGGCGGACGGCGCGCGGCGGCTGTGTCCCGTGGACACGGGCGACCTCAAAGACAGCGTTTGCGCGCGCTCGGAGGCCGTCGCGGGCGGCGCGCAGGGCGAGGTGGCCGCCGGCGCGGCGCACGCGGTCTACGTCGAGCTGGGCACCTCGCGCATGGCGGCGCGGCCCTTTCTGCTCCCGGCCTGTCAGGCGGAGCGCGGGGCGCTGCTGGATGCCGTGGCGCGCGCGGTGCGGGGGGTGATCTCCGGATGACGGATGATCTGCCGCGCATCCTGGCTGCGCTGGAAGCGGTGGACGGGGTGACGGTCACCTCCGCGTGGCCGCGCGAGCCGCCCGCCGTGCCGGTCGTGCTGGTGACGCTGGCGGGCGAACGCGCCGCCGACCGTCGGGACGACCGCTGGTACCTGACCGAGCTGGAATACTACGTGCGCGTGTTCGCGGCCAAAAGCGGCGAGCTGCGCCGCGTCGCGGCCGCCGTGGACGGCGTCATGCACGCCCTGGGCTACGACCTGGCCTTCCGCTGGGACGAGCCGGGCGAGGGCTGGCGCCAGACGGCCATGCGCTACAAAACCTGCTGCTGAGGCGGGCGCGGCCCCTCAAGCCCCGAAACATGGCGCGCCCCGCGCGGGAGCGGACGGCGGGACAGCATTGATTGAGAGACAGTCGCCGGTTGCAGCGCTCCCCGCGCCGCGGTGTGTCGGGAAAGCAGGGGGGTATAGCCTAGGATATACGACGCTTTGCAGAGAAGCGAGGATGGTAATATAGCCTAGGATATACAAGGCCGCGAAGGGAAGCAGGGGCGGGGGTATATCCTAGGATATAAAACGCCTCGCGGAAATGCAGGGGCAATAATATATCCTAGGATATACAAGAGGAACACCCCGCCCGGCTCGCCGACGGCCCACCGCCACAGCGAGCGAAGGGCGGGTATGGGACCCGCCCGTAAGCGAGCGGATACCAAGAAATGAAGGAGGGGAAGCGCGGGCGGCCGCTCACGGCGGCCGAACGTGCGATGCAACACATGAGGAGAGCAGCCATCGGATTCAAGGGGCTGGCACTGGCCCCGGTCACGGAGAACACGCTGACGAGCTACGCGGCCTCGGCGGGCGAGGCCCTGCCCTACGCGGGCAGCATGAGCCGCACGGCCAAGGAGAGCACCACCGACCTGTACTACGACGACGACCTCTACGCGCAGATCAGGAACGTGAGCGGCGAGGACGTCGAGATCCGCGTGGCCGAGGTGCCGCTGGAGCGCATGGCGGCGCTGGGCCTGGGCGACTACGACGAGGAGACGAACACGCTGGAAGGCGATTTCACCGTAGCGGGCAAGGAGTACGCGCTTCGCTGCGTGGTGGACACGGTCGATCATCTGCCCTACTACTTCAACTACCGCGTGTTCCAGCTCACGGGCATCCGGTTTGATAACTTCACCACCAAGCAGGACAGCGTGACCGTGTGCGAGGTGATCATCACGGGTGTGTTCAAGCGGCCCGCGCTGGCCAGCCTCAAGCCCTACGCGGTGATGCAGCTGGCGGACGACCGCAGCAACGAGGCGGCCTGCACGGCCTTCCTCACGGCGGCGGAGAGCAAGCCGGGCGCGTAAGCGCGCGGCACGGCGGATGACGGCGGATGACGGCGGACGCCCGTCCCAGCGGCGAACGCCCGCCCCAACGGCGAACGCCCGCCCCAGCGGCGAACGCCCGCCCCAGCGGCGGACGGCGTCCCCCGACGCCCCCGCCTCATCCCCCGTCCCCCTGCGGGGAGCCTCCGTTCCCCCCAAAAAAAGCAAAGGAGCGATTGCCCATGTCCCCCAGACCATCTTCCAAAGCATCCCCCAAACCCCCCGCATCCCCCAACCCCGGCGCGGCCCCGAAACCGCCCGTGATCGCCAGCATCGACCTGTCGCTGCCCGCCGCGCGCACGGTGCGCGGGTACGAGATCGGGCGCATGCCCATCGGGCGGTTCCTGCGGGCGGCGCGGCGTATCGACGGGGTGCCGCAGGAGGTGCTCGCGCGGCTGTTTCCCGACGCGGAGGACGCGGTGCGGGCGCTGGCCTCGCTGGACCGGGCGGGGCTGATCGGCCTGTGCGCGCGGGCTGTGACGGTGCTGCCGGATGAGGCGGTCAGGGTCTTTGCCGAGCTGGCGGGGCTGGACGAACAGGCCCTGCGCGACGATGCGAACGTGGGCCTCGACGGGCTGCTTGAGATGATCGAGGCGTGGATGGAGGTCAACAACCTCGAAAATTTTATCGGGGCCGCGCGGGCGCTGTGGCGGCGGGCGCGCGCGGGGCGGACGGGCGGTGGCTCCAACGGCTGATCGCCATGGGGCTGAGCCTGGGCATCGGCAAGCGGGAGCTGATGGAGGACTATTATCTGGACGAGATCGGGGCCGTGGCGGAGGCGTGGAACGCCCTGCGGCGTCCGCCCGCGGAGGACGCGGAGGAAGCCGTGACGCCGGAGGCCTTTTTCGGAGGGGAAGGTGAGCGCCTTTGACGCTGGATGAACTGGTGGTACGGGTCCGCGTGGCCGTGGACGAGGCGGACGGCGAGCTGGACGCGGTGCTGTCGGACCTGCGCCGCTTTGCCGGGGAGGCCGCCGCCGCGGCGGGCGACGCGGCCGCGCCGCAGGAGGCGCTCTGGGCGGAGCTGGCGGAGGCGGCGAAGGGCGCGTTTTCGCAGGTGGCGGAGGCGGTGCGCGCCGGGCTTTCGCTGGCCGCCGCCGTGCCCGAAGGCGAGGAGGCGCAGGCCCTGCGCGAGGCGTGGGGCGCGCTGCTGGGCCCGGAGGGCGCGCTGGCGGGCGACCTCACGTCGCTGGGCGAGGCGGCGCAGACGGCGCTGCCGGCCGTGGGCGAAGGGCTGACGGCCCTGCTGGAGACGTTTCAGGCGGCGGCGGAGGGCGCGGAGGGCCTCTCCGAAGCGCTGCCGGGCCCGGCGGAGGCGCTCGCGCCGCTTGCGCAGGCGCAGGCCGGGGCCGCGTCGGGCGCGGCGGCGTACGCGGACGCGGCCGCCGAGATGGCGCAGGCGCTGCGGGGCCTTGAATCGCAGGCGCGAAGCCTGAGCGGCATCCAGAAGCACATCGACGCCTACCGGGACGCCAAACGCGCCTACGACGACGCGCGAAAGAGCGGCCGGAACGTCGAAAAGGAATTCGACAGCCTGAGCGGCGCGGCCAGGAAGCTCGGCGTGAACGTCGACAAGGGCTCCGGGAGCCTTGAGGACATGGACGAGGCCGCCGCCGCCGCGGACAGGCAGGTGGACGCGCTGGGCGACGGGGTGCAGCGCGAGGGCGCGGGCATCGTATCGACCTTGCAGGGCATGCTTTCGCAGGCCCGGCAGACGGAGCAGGCGCTCATGATCCAGGCGGCCATGGGCGTGGATGTGAGCCAGCCGCTGTCGGCCATTCAGGCGGTGATCGCGCTGATCACCACGCTGCTGTCCCTGATGGGGCAGGCGGGCATCAGCGCGGGGGGCGGCGGCGGCTCGCGCGGCGGCGGAGGCGGCGGCGGCAGCAGGCGCGGGGATGACGAGGCCGACGCGGCCGAGGCGGCCCGGCGCGCGGCGGAGGAAGCCGAGCGGCGGCGTCAGGAGGCCATCGAGGCGGACTACCGCCTCATCGAGCACCGCCGCCACATGAACGAGATCACCTTCGAGGAGGAATTGGCCCAGCTGGAGGCCCTGCGGCAGAAGCATCAGCTCAACGCCGAGGAGATCATGGACTGGGAGGAAAAGGTCTACGATCTCAAGCAGGAGATCCGCGAGCGGGACGCCGAGAGCCTCGATCAACTGTCCGACAGCGTCATCGACGCGCTGGAAAACCGCTATCAGGCCATGCTGGACGGCGAAACCGACCGGCTGGAGCAGAGCCGCGAGGCGTGGCAGACGTGGCGGGACGACAGCGTGAGAGCCGTGGAGGACCAGATCGCGGCGCTGGACCAGCTCGCCACGGCGCAGGACCGCGAGAAGCAGGACGCGGAGGAACTGCGCAAAATCGAGAAGCTCCGCCAGCAGATCGCCTACGAGCAGGACGACTACAACCGTGCCAAGCTCCAGCAGCAGCTGGACCAGGCGCTGGAGAGCCGCGAGGAACGCCTGGCGCGCCTTGATCTGGAGGATCAGAAGGAAGCCCTGCGCGCGCAGATCGAGCAGATCGAGCAGGCGGCGGACAGCCAGCTGGAGGCGCTGGACCGCGAGCAGGAGGCCGTCGAGGCGGCCTACGCCGAGCGCATGCAGGAGGCGGCGCTGCGGGCGGAGGCGGAGAAGCTGATTTTGAGCCAGTCGCAGGACGAGCTGCTCTCGCTTCTTGAGCAGTACGCGCCGGAGTACGACGCGCTGGGGCAGACGCTGGGCGAGAAGCTGCTGGACGGCTTTGCGCGCGGCGTGGGCGACGTGGCCGCGTGGTTCGAGGACTTCGGCGCGCGGCTGACCCAGGCGCAGGCCGATATGGCGGCGCTGGCCCAGTCGGCGGCGGACGCCTTCTACGACAGCCGCCAGACGCCGCAGGCGGCCCCGGCGGTCACGGTGAACCAGACCGTCGAATTCAACCAGCCCATCGAGACCCCGGCGCAGGTGGCGCGGCGGATGGAAGAGGTCAACGAGGCGCTGGCTGTCATGCTGTAGGGAGCGGCTGAAAAGCCCCGCCTGACGGCGGGCGTCGGAAAAGCTCGCCGTTGGCGATCTTTTCCGACGGGGGGCGCACGTTTCCCCTGCGCCTTCGGCGCGGCCGGGGAAACGTGTAAGGAATGTTTGCGCCTGGGGGCGCAAACTCCCCGCCCGCCCGGCGGAGCCGGGCGATACGATTTCACTTGGAGGGCTGCGGCCCTCCAAACCTCTGACGGCTGGTGCGGGCGGGAGGCCCGGCGGTGGTCGGTGCCGGGTGGAACATGCCGCGTTTCTTGCGGCGGAAGGCCGCTCGAAACGCTTGCGCGCGGCGTGCACGGGGCAGGCCCGCACCCATGGCGCGCGGCGTGCACGGGACAGCCCCGCCCCCATGGCGCGAGCGGCGGGCGCGGAGACGCGCCTGCCGCGACGGGAACGGACGCACGCGGCGGGGCCGTGGCAGCCCCGCCCCCACGGCGGGCCTATCCCACGATATACCGTCCCAAACACGCCACGCCATGCCATACCGCATCACAACGCGCCGCATATATCCTAGGATATACCACGCAACCCATCGGCAGAAACCGCCGCCTGCCCCAAGCCGCGTTTCTTGCGTCCTTCGGACGCTCGCAACGCTCACAGCAGCCCCCGCCGCTCTCCCGTTCGCCGCAGAAAACGGCCCATGCCACAGCGAGCGTAGGGCGGGGATGGGACCCGCCCGAAAGCGAGCGGATACCAGGAAAATACCGCGCACAGCGCGGGCGGCCGCTCACGGCGGCCGCACGTGCATCCCACCACGAAAGGAAGGTTTCCAACAACCATGCAGCGACTGACCTATATCAACCTCCGGGGAGAAAGCCTCACGTTCGGGCGGGGCGCGCCGTACCTTTTGCGCAGCGTGCGCGGGGTGGGGGCGTGCGCCAACGCGGTCACGGGCACCGAGGACGGGATGCGGGACGGGAAACGCCTGCTGTCGGTGCGGCGGGAGGAGCGGGAGATCACGGCGGCGCTCCAGATTCTGGGGGCGACGCGCCGGGACCTCTACGAAAGGCGGGAAGCGCTGTGCCGCGCGCTCTCGCCCGACCTGGCCGTGGAGGAGGAGCGGCGGGGGCGGCTGGTGTACGAAAACGACGCGGGCGCGTGGTGGACGTGGGCGGTGCCGCTGGGCGACCTGGACTGGACCGCCCGCGCGGGGGACGTGCACACGGGGGTGAGCGTGCGCTTCCGGTGCGAAAGCCCGTTTTTCTATGGCAGCGAGGCGCGGGAGGCGGTGTTCCGGCAGACGCGGGCGGGGTTCCGGCTGCCGGTGAGGCTTCCGCTGAGCCTGGGCGGGCAGGCGTTTCACATGCGGGTGACCAACGCGGGGTCGGCGTTTGCGCCGTGCGTGATCACGGTGGAGGGCAGCGGGGAGACGCCCGCGCTGGTCAACCACAGCACCGGGGCGGCGCTGACGATGGTCTCGCCCCTGCCCTACGGCGAGCGGCTCACGGTGAGCACGGACCCCTCGGCGCTGGCCGTCAGCCTCACGCGTGCGGACGGCGGGGAGGAGAACGCCTTCGGGTATCTGGACCCGCTGTCGTCGGTGGCGGCGTTCGGCCTGCGTCCGGGGGAGAACGACATCGAGTACGTGCCCGGCGGCGACCGCAGCCGCAGCGTCATCCGCATCCGGTGGTACGACACGTTCGAGGGGGTGTGAGCGGTGGACCTGATGGTGATGGACTACGACTTCACGCTTCTGGGGGAGATTCCCTCGCCCGCCTCGCTGATGATCCGGCGGGAGTTCTTCGGCGCGGGCAGCTTCAAGCTGACGCTGGACCGGGCGCAGGCGGGCTTCGGGCTGCTGGCGCGGGACCGGGTGCTGTATCCGGCGGGGCGGAGCGACCTGGCGCTGCTGGTCAGCCGGGTGAGCAAGGCGGGGCGGCGGCTCACGGCGGATGGCACGCTGCTCAAGGGGCTGGCGAAGCGGCGCATCTGCGTGCCGCCGCTGGTCACGGGCGGGGCGTACAACCAGTTCGGCTACGACCTGTTCACGGGCGATGCGGAGAGCGCGTACCTGCACTTTGCGGCGCATAACCTGACCGCGCCGGAGGACGCGGCGCGGGCGATGCCGCGGCTCGAGCTGGCGCAGAACCTGCACCGCGGGGCGGAGCTGCCCTGGCAGGCGCGGTTTGAGCGGCTGAGCGACCTGTTTGAGGACATCGGCGCGGCGACGGGGCTGGGCTGGGACATCCGCCCGGACTTCGGGGCGAAGCGGTACGTGCTGGGCGCGTGGGCGGGGGAGGACCGCACGACGGGCACGGGCCGGTGCGCGCTGTCGCGGGAGCTGGGCAACGCGGGGGAAATGACAGTCTGCGAGGACGCGACGGCGGCGGTGACGACGGTGTACGCGGGCGGCGCGGGGGAGGACGAGAACCGGCTGATTCAGAGCTACGGGAACGAGAACGGCGGTCTGGCGCGGTACGAGGCCTTTGAGGACTGCGGGAGTCTGGAGGACCCGGCGATGCTGAAGCTGGCGGCGGAGCGGCGGCTGAGCGCGCCGGGGCGGAGCATGACGCTGGAGGTGCTCGACGGCGGGCTGTGCCGCTACGGGCGGGACTACGACGTGGGCGACGTGGTGACGGCGCTGGGGGAGGGCTGGCGGATGGACGCGCGGCTGATCGCCATGCAGGAGACATGGGAGAGCGGGAAGCGCACGCTCAGGGCGACGTTCGGGGACCCGCCGCTGGGGGTCACGGAGCTGATGCGCAGGGAGCGGAGACGCGCCGTCCGGTAAGGGCGGACAAAGGGGTGCACACGCCCCGACAGGAAAGGAAGAAGGCCAATTGGCACGGGAATTTTACGGCTATTTCGACTCCATCGACGACGACGTGCGGGAGTACGACGCGGCGCAGTTTGCGCATATTCTCAAAGCGGCGGTACAAAGCGGCGTGAGCAGCCACGAAGGCGGGCTGGAGGTGACGGCGGACGGGCCGGACCTGCACACGCGCGTGGCGTATGGCGGATGCGTCATCGAGGGGCACGTCTACGTTCTGGAGGACGACGGGGGCGACCCCTTCACCCTCACGCACGAGCCCAGCGGCACGGCGGACCGCATCGACCGCGTGGTGGTGCGCCTGGAAAACGACCAGAGCGCGCGGCGCATGGGCCTGCGGCTCCTCACGGGCACGCCCTCGGCCAGCCCGCAGCCGCCCGCGCTGACGCGAAACGCGCAGGTGTGGGAATTGTCGCTGGCGCAGGTGCGGGTGCGCGCCTCGGCCACGGCCATCGCGGCGGAGGACGTGACCGACGAGCGCGGCGACGGGTCCGCCTGCGGCTACGCGGTGCCGCGCTGGCTGGACCGGGCGCTGGCCGCGCTGACCCTCAACACCCTCACCGCCACCGAGCCGGGCTACGCGCTGGACGCGCGGCAGGGCAAGGTGCTTGGCGACAGGATCACCCGGCTCTCCGCCGAGGCCGCGCGCACCGCGACCTACGCCGCCACGCTGACCGCGTCCGGCTGGAGCGCCTCGGCGCCCTATCAGCAGACGGTATCCGCCGAGGGGATTCTCGCCACGGACGACCCCTTCGTGGACGTGGACATGAGCGGCGCGTCGGGTTCTTCGCAGGGCGCGGCGCTCACCGAGGCGTGGGGGTTCGTGGGCCGGGTCACGGCGGGCGAGGGCCAGATCACGGCCTATTGCTATGAAGACAAACCGGCGGTCAACCTGCCGGTGATTTTGAAGGTGGTGCGATGACATGGGCGAATGCCTGATCATGCGGCGCGGCGGCGAAAGCTACGAGCTGCCCGTGCTGGACGCTTCCTATCCCAAAGACGCGGCCGTGACCGCCTCTCCGGGCGGCAGCGCGTCCTTCTCCGTGCGTATCACAACCCCCGGCAGGCCCGCCGAGTACGCCTACCAGTGGTATCGGAACGGCGCGGCCGTCTCCGGGGCCAACGCCGCGACCCTCACCCTGACCGGCCTGACCACGGCGGCTACCTACAGCGTCTATTGCAAGGTCACCAACAAGGCCGGCAGCGTGAGCAGCCGCACCGCCACCCTCACCGTGCGCTCCTACCTGCCCGCGTATACCTATACCGGCTCGCACCAGCTCATCGACGAGGGCAACTACAACTGGCGGCTGAAGCTGCTGACCAGCGGCACGCTGACGTTCAGCCACCTGGGCAGCGGGGCGTCCGCCGTCGACGCGTTCCTCGTGGGCGGGGGCGGCGGCGGCGCCGGCTCCACCTACGGAAACTACGGCGGCGGCGGGGGCGGCGGCGGATATACCCGCACCGAGACCAGGACCGTCACGCTGACCGCCTATTCCATCGTGATCGGCGCGGGCGGCAGCGCCGGCGACAACAGTTCAAATGGCGGCGCGGGCGGGACCACGAGCGCCTTCGGCGTGACCGCGTCCGGCGGCATGGGCGGACCAGGCGGCAGCTCCGCCGGCGGCCGTGGCGCCAACGGCGGCTCCGGCGGCGGCAGCTCCGCCGGCACGGGCGGCAGCGACGGCTCCGACGGCGGCGGCATCAACGGCGATACCGGCGCGCCCTGGGGCGGCATCGGCCAGCACACCACCACCCGCGAATTCGGCGAAGCCTCCGGCACGCTCTACGCGGGCGGCGGCGGGGGCGCGGGCAACCGCGACCAGCTGGACGTGGTCTTCGCCGGGGGCGCGGGCGGCGGCGCGAACGGCGGCGGCTGGGGCAACGCCGCCGCGGCCAACACCGGCGGCGGCGGGGGCGGCGTGGGCTACACGCGCGGCAGCGGCGGCGCGGGCGGCAGCGGCATCGTCGTCATCCGCAACCACCGCTGAGGCGGCGGGAAAGGAGAGAAAGATGAACTACGCACTGATTGAAAACGGCGTCGTGACCAATCTGATCTGGCTCTATCCGGCCAACGCGGCGGAGTTTCCGGGGGCCGTGCCCCTGGGGGGCGTGCCCGCCGCCATCGGCGACACCTGGGACGGCGAATGCTTCTGCCGAAACGGGGAGCGCGTGCTCACCCCGGCGCAGCGCGCCGCCGACGACGCGCGGGACATGCGCGACGCGCTTTCGCTGCTGGGCGTTTCGCTGGAAGGGGGCGAGGGCTGATGGGCAGGTATCTGGAGGCCGCAAGGGTGATCCGCGCGGCCATGGACGCCGCCGCGGCGGCCCTCACCGACGAGCAGGCGCTCAAGGCCGCCGCGCTCTACCCCGCCTGGCGCGCGGAGGACACATACGACGCGGGCGAGCGCGTGCGCTACGGCGGCGCGCTCTACAAATGCCTTCAGCCGCACGCGGCGCAGCCGGACTGGACGCCCGCCGCCGCGCCCAGCCTTTGGGCGAAGGTGCTTACCAGCGAAACCGGCGAGCCGCTCCCCTGGGAGCAGCCGGAGAGCACCAACCCCTACATGCAGGGCGACAAGGTCACCCACGGCGGCAAGACCTGGGTGAGCACGGTTGATAACAACGTCTGGGAGCCGGGCGTCTACGGCTGGGCGGAGACGGACGGATGAGGCGGGCAGGGTCCCGCGCACGAAAGGGGAGAGACGATGAAACCGACGGGGACGCAGGTCGCGCAGGCGGCCGCGCTGGCGGTGGGCGTAGGCTACACCTATGACGAAATGGACTGCCAGGCGTTCATCGAGCATTGCGCCCGTCAGGCGGGCGGGCGCATGGATTACCTGGGCACAAACGACATGGCGCGGCGGGCGGCGTGGCTGGGCACGCTTTCCCAGGCGCGGGCGGAGGGCCGCCTCACGCCGGGCGCGGGGCTGCTCATCCGCGAGGAAACCGACGCGAACCTGCCCGCGCGCTACGCGGGCGACGGCCTGGGCGATTTCAGCCACGTGGGCCTCTACGTGGGCGAGGGCGCCCTGAGCGACACCGACAAAAACGGCCGCCGCCGCGCCTGCGACGCGGTGCATTCCAGCGCCACCATGGGCCGCGTGGCCGGCACCACTTTGCAAAACGGCTGGACCCACGCGATGTGGTTTTCGGAAATCGACTACGGAGAGGGGGACGGCGAACCCGGCGCGACCGGCACCGGCGCGACCGGCACCGGCGCGACCGGCGCGGCAACCCCCGCGCAGGGGCTGACGGCGGGCGCGGTTTCCGCCGTGTACGCCACGGTCGCCCCGCCGGACGGCAACCCGGTGAAGCTGCGCAAATCGGCCAGCCGGGAGGAGACGCTCTACTGGCTGGTGGGGGCGGGGGCGCGGGTGGAGGTGGAGCGCACGCGGGGGGCGTGGAGCCTGATCCGCGCGGTCTGCACCGACGGGCACACGCGCCGGGCGTGGATGATGGACCGGTATCTGCGGAGGTGAGGGCATGAGCGAGGCCGTGGTGGTGGCCCTGTGTTCGTTCGCGGCCACGCTGCTGACGGGCCTTGGGGGATACCAGCTGATCGCCTACCGGGTGGAGCAGCTGGAGAAGAAGGTGGAGAAGCACAGCGCGGCGGTGAGCCGCACGGCGGTGCTGGAGGAGCGGCTGACGGAGATCGGCCGCCGGGTGGAGGGCCTGGAGCGGGCCCGGCGAGAAAGCGCGTGAGGGAAGGGGGGAGAGCAATGGAGAACATCTTTACCTGGAAATGGCTGAAAGCGGCGCTGGTGCGGGCGCTGAGGACCGTGGCGCAGACGGCGGCGGCCACCATCGGCACCGCCGTGATGATCAGCGAGGTGGACTGGCGCATGGTGGTAAGCGCGGCGCTTTTATCGGGCGCGCTGTCGCTGCTCACCAGCGTGGCGGGGCTGCCGGAGGCGCAGGAGAAGTAGGGCGGGGCTTTCCGCCCCGTGCCCGCTTCCGGGGGGAGGCCGCGCTCCGTTGGAAGCGCGCATCCTGGCAACGGGTCCGGCCGCCGGTGGAGCGCGCCGGAAAGCACGGGCGCCTCCATCGGCCAGAGGCTGCGCGGCGCCGCCGTTCAAGCTCCCACGGGTCATGGAGCGCAATCAAAGCGCTTTCGTGGGCTTCGCTTCCTTGATATCTGGAGGCTGTCCCGACGCCGCCTTTTGCCCATCTTCCTTGCGGCGGACGGTCAAACGGGGTATACTGACAGAGGAAAGGAGGCGTATCGGATGGGCTGCTATTATGTGATCGGCCTGCGGGTGGACCACCGGCGGGCGAACGCGGCGGGTCTGCAGGAGACGCTCACGCGCTACGGGTGCAACATCCGCCTGCGGGTGGGTCTGCACGAGGCGGGCGAGGGGCGCTGCGCGGACGACGGCGTGATTCTGTTGCAGGTGTGCGGCGAGCAGGGCGAGGTGGAACGCCTGATGGCCGCGCTGGAGGCCACTCCCGGCGTGACGGCGAAGCTGATGGACCTGAACTGACCGGCTCCGGAGGGGGGAACGCGCGCGCGTTCCCCCCTGCCTTCGTCCGCGAGGAGTTTTCCCCGGGCGGCGCAAGCGCCTTGCGGCATCGCCCGCCGCATGGTATACTGTACGTATTCCCTGCACAAAGGAGGATGCGACGGATGATCGCTTTCCTGCGTTCCCTGCCCCCGCGCCGCCGCACGGCCACGCTGCTGGGGTGGGGGCTGTTGATCGGCTCGCCGTTTCTTTTGCTGGCGGCGGTGTCGCTGGTCACGGGGCGCAACGCCTTCGCCACCTATCCCGTCTGGTCGGACGAGCTGGACTACTGGCGCAATCTGTTCACCTGGGACGCCGTGGGCTTCCATACCGGCTACAACGGCCTTCTGGAGGAGTTCGCCCGCGTGGGCACGCTGGGCGCGCACGGCTTCACGGCGGTCATGCTCTATGGCTGGTTCGTCAAGCTCTTCGGCCTGGGCTATCATACCATCGTCCTGGCCAACGCCGTGTGGGTGTCGCTGGGGGCGGCGGCGTACTGCGGGCTGATGCGCCCCAGGCCCGCGCGCGCGGCGCTGCTGTCCGTGTGCCTGATGCTCTACGCGCCGGCGGTGCTCTACTGCGCCACGTCCATGACCGAGATGTTCAACTATGCCCTGATGCTGTTCTATCTGGCGTTTCTGGGCGCGTACCGGCGCGGGGGCAGCCCGTGGGCGCTGCTGCTCGCGTGCCTGACGGTCACGGTGGGCTGCCTGTACCGCATCACGTATTTCCTTCTGTTCATCCCGGTCATCCTCTGCTTTGCGCGCATGAAGCCCGGCCTGCGCATGGCGGGGGCGGCTGTGGCGGCGGCGGCGGTGTCGCTGGGGTGCTATGCGCTGACCTCCGCGGTGACCGCGCCGTATACGCAGGGGTTTCTCTACCATCTCATGCGCGCGCCCGACGCGGGCACGTTCGTGCAGATGCTCCTCAGCCACACCAAGTCCAACCTGATGGACTGCTTTGTCAACACCATGGGCGCGCCGATGGAGCACGCCTTCCGCTGGCTCTACCTGGGCACGGCGGCGCTGTGCCTGGCGGGGACGTTTGTGCGTCCGGAGCGCGGCGGGGGCGGCCTGCGCCTGAGGAGGGGCTTTCAGCCCCGGATGCTGGGGTGCTTTGCGCTGCTGGCGGCGGCGTTTGCGCTGATCGTCGTGCTCTACGAAACCAACGACTGGAGCGATTTCCGCACCCTCTCGCCGTTTTTGTGGCTGACGCTGGCGTACCTGATCACGGCGGGACGGCCCGCGCTGCCGCGCGCGGCGGCGGCGGGGATGGCCGTGACGCTGGCGCTGATGCTGGCGCTGCCGCCCACGGGGATGTTCGCCGAGCCGGCGCATTTTGAGAAGCCGGAATACAGCGAGGATCTGGCGCAGACCATCGCCGAATACCTCGTCCCCGACCCGGACGCGCAAAACCCCCTGACCAACACCTTGCGCCTGGACGTGGGCACCCTGCAGGCCATGGAGCAGATTCCGCCGGAATTCGGCCTGCAATACGGCTGGTTCACCACCGAGAGCACGGGCAAGAGCCGCTGGATCCTGACCGACCACCTCAAGTGCGCGGTCAACGGCTACGAGCGCCTGACCGACATGGGCGGCTACAAGGTCTACCGCCTGATCGAATCCTACGAGGAGTGAGGCCCCCCGCGGCGCGCCCTTCGCGGCGGCCCCGCCCCCCTTCGCACCCCACCCCCCGTTCCAAGGAGGCATCCGATGACCCACTCCCGCAACCGCCGCGGGGCCGCGCTGGAGGCGCTGGCGCTGGCGGCGGTGTTTTTGCTGTCCTGGGCGCTGTTTTATCAGCTGACGCTGCGCCCGGCGAGCGATATCAGCATCCACGCGACCTGGGCGGCGGAGGGCAGCTTCGCCGACCCGGTCACGTTCGTGCGCCACGGGGCGCATCCGATGTGGCACGCGCTGGTGGCGCTGGTGCTGCGGCTGGGCGTGCCGCTGGCGCACGCGGCGGCGCTGGTGACGGCGGCGTGCAAGGCGGCGGAGGTGTGGCTCATCCGCCGGCTGATGGGGCGCGCCCTGCCGGACCGCTCCCCGGCGGCTGTGACGGGGCTTTCGCTGTGCGTGGCCACGGTGTCCAGCCTGCTCACGCCCTATAACCCCATGGTGTACCTGGGCGTGGGCACGCCCAATACGTGGCATAGCCCCACCCAGCTCATCGCCATGGTGTGGATGCTGATCTGCGTGCCCTACACCGCCCGCTGCTATGACCGCTTCGAGGCCGCCCTGCCCGATCCCCGCGCCAACATCCCCTGGCGCGAGGGCGCGCTGCTGGGCGCGCTGCTGCTTCTCAGCCTCACGGCCAAGCCCACGTTCATGCAGGCGTTTCTGCCGGCGGCGTGCCTGTTCTTCCTGGCCGCGTGGGTCCGCCACCCGCGAAACAGCCGCTTTTTCCTCCGGGTGATCGCCTGCGTGCTGCCCGCCGTCGCCTTTATGATCGTGCAGTACATGTACTATTTCGGCATCATCGTGCCCTCGCAGGGCGATATGGTGCTGGAGATCTCTCTGGACAAGCTGGGCCGCGTCCTGCTCAGCACGCTGCTGATTCAGGCGTTCCCCCTGTACGTGCTGGTCTTTTTCCGCAAGGACGGCAAGCGCGATACCCTGTTTAATCTTTCACTCATCATGGATGCGGCAGGTGTGATCGAATACCTGCTGCTGGGCGAGAACGGCCGCCGCGCGGCGGACGGCAACTTCGGCTGGGGCATGATGGGCGCGGCGCTGATGCTGTGGGTGGTGACGGCGGCGCGGTTCTTCGCGTCCGGCCGCGGCGCGCGCGAGGCGGACGGCCGGGTGAGCGCGCGCCGCGTGGGCGGCCTTACGCTGCTGGGCTGGCACCTGCTCTCCGGCGTGTACTACGTGGTCTACCTCTTTGTGACCGACGGCGTGCTCTGACGAAGGCTTTGGGGCTCTGCCCCAAGCCCCGGCAGGCGCGCAGGGAAGCGTGTGCCCTGTGGCGCGAAGGGAAGCGTGTGCCCGGTGGGCACTTGCGCGAAGCGCAAAGCGACCCGAAGGTGCGCCGGAGGGAAGCGTCAGCCCTGTGGGCTGTTGC
>CALVNG010000049.1 GCA_944349545.1 uncultured Eubacteriales bacterium | reverse complement strand
GACGGCATCGTCAGCGCCATGAAGACCGCCGCCTCCAAGATGCCCCGCGTGGACGCCATCGGCGTGAGCAGCGCGGGCGTGTACATCAACAACCACACCATGAGCGCCTCGCTGTTCCTCAAGGTGGGGGCGGAGGATTATGAAAAGTATGTCAAGGACATCTACATCCGCGCCGCGAAGGAAATCGGCGACGTGCCCCTGACCGTGTGCAACGACGGCGACGTGACCGCGCTGGCCGGCGCCATGAGCCTGGGCGAGGACGGCATTCTGGGCATCGCCATGGGCACCAGCGAGGCCGGCGGCTATGTGGACATGAAGGGCAACATCACCGGCTGGCTCAACGAGCTGGCCTTCGTGCCCTGCGATCTGGCCCCGGACGCCATGGTGGACGAGTGGAGCGGCGACGTCGGCTGCGGCGTGAAGTATTTCTCACAGGACGCGGTCATCAAGCTCGCCCCCGCCGCGGGCATCGAACTGGACCCGTCCCTCAGCCCCGCCGAAAAGCTCAAGGTGGTGCAGGGCAAAATGGAGCAGGGCGACGCGGGCGCACGCGCCATCTATGAGACGATCGGCGTGTATCTGGGGTATACGCTGGCCTTCTACGCCATGTTCTATGAGATCAACCACGTGCTGCTCATGGGCCGCGTCACCAGCGGCGAGGGCGGCGACCTGGTGCTGGGCAAGGCGCAGGAGGTGCTCCGCACCGAATACCCGCAGCTCAGGATGCAGGTCAACCTGCCCGACGAAAAGAGCCGGCGCGTGGGCCAGAGCGTGGCCGCCGCGAGCCTGCCCCAGATCGGTTGATCACGGGCTTCCCTGACCCCGGCCTTGCCAGAGGCCGGGGTTTTTGGCTTGCGCCCGATTGTGCGCGGGCGGACAAGATGGTATAATAGCCACGGCATGGCAATGCAGGCAACAAATCATTTCTATCTTGCGCCCGCAGGACGCGCCGGTCTGCCCGGCCTGACGGGCGGCGGCTGCCGCTTCGCGTGAGGCGGCGCAATCAACGCAGGAAGGAGGATGCCCAATGCTGACGACCCCCTGGGGCGAACGCCTGGAGGAGAACCGCATCCTCACCGAATATCCGCGCCCGCAGATGCGGCGCGACAGCTACCTCAATCTCAACGGCCGCTGGGAATACGCCATCACCGACAGCGACGAGCCGCCCCTACGCTGGGACGGAACCATTCTGGTGCCCTTTTCGCCCGAAAGCGCCCTGAGCGGCGTAGGCCGCACGCTCCGGCCCGGAGAGACGCTGTGGTATCGCCGCGAAGTGACCGTGCCGGAGGGCTTCCTGCCGCGGGACGGGCGGCTGCTGCTGCATTTCGGCGCGGTGGACCAGGAGGCCGCCGTGTATCTCAACGGCGTGCTGCTGGGCCGGCACATGGGCGGCTACAACGCTTTTACGCTGGATGCGACGGATGCGCTCGGCCCGCGCAACACCCTCGTGGTGCGCGTACATGACGATACGGACGCGAGCTTTCACAGCCGAGGCAAGCAAAAAACCCGGCGCGGCGGCATCTGGTACACGCCGCAGAGCGGCATCTGGCAGACGGTGTGGATGGAGGCCGTGCCCCGGCATTATATTGAAAGCCTGCGCATCGTGCCGCTGTTCGACCAGTCGGCGGTGGAGGTGACGGTACGCTGCGCCCAGCCCCTGCAATGCGAAGCGACCGTGGACGGCCGCACCGTGCCCTTCACCAGCGGCGAGCCGGCGCGCATCCCCATGCCCGATTTTCGCGCCTGGAGCCCGGAGGACCCTTTCCTCTATGACCTGACGGTCACGCTGGGCGAGGATCGGATCGAAAGCTACTTCGGCATGCGCAAAATCGAGGTACGCGCGGACCGCGGCGGTGTGATGCGCCTGTTCCTGAACGGCGAGCCGTATTTTCACAGCGGCCTGCTGGACCAGGGCTACTGGCCCGACGGCCTGTATACCGCACCCAGCGACGAAGCGCTGATCTTCGACATCCGAACCGCGAAGGCCATGGGCTTCAACCTGCTGCGCAAGCACATCAAGGTCGAACCCATGCGCTGGTACTACCATTGCGACCGCCTGGGCATGCTGGTATGGCAGGACATGCCCTCCGGCGGAGGCAAATACCGTTTTTCCACCGTGACCCTGCCGCTGGTCACCGGCGTTCACCGGCGCGACAACCGCTATCGGGCGTTTGCGCGCGCTTCGTCCCAGGGCCGCGCCGAATATATGGACGAGCTGGAGGAGATGGTCCTGCAGCTCTTCAACGCGCCCAGCGTGGCGCTGTGGGTGCCGTTCAACGAGGGTTGGGGCCAGTTTGACAGCACCCGCGTGATGGAACGCCTGCGCGCGCTGGACCCCACCCGGCCCGTGGACCCGGCCAGCGGCTGGCACGATCAGGGCGCGGGCGACCTGCGCAGCCTGCACGTGTACTTCAAGCCCTTCCGCTTCCGGCGCGACCGTCGCGGCCGCGCGCTGGCGCTGAGCGAATTTGGAGGCTACAACCTGCGCGTGGACGGCCATTGCTTCAGTCAAAAGGACTACGGCTACCGCCGCCTGCCGGATGCCGCCGCGCTGTGGCGGGATTTTGCCCGGCTCTATGAGCGTCAGGTGCTCCCCGCCGTGCCGCGGGGGCTGTGCGCCGCGGTCTATACGCAGCTGAGCGACGTGGAGGACGAGCTCAACGGCCTGATGACCTATGACCGGCGCGTGGTCAAGCTGGACGCCGAAGATGTGCGCGAGCTAAACGACCGGCTGCGGGAAGCGTCGCCAAGAACATGAGGGTTTTGCTACAAGCCTGACATGAAACCCCTGCCGACCGGGCATACTGCTCCTATCATGCCGTAAAGGAGCGCGCCCTATGAGCGACAGGAATGCCGAACGCAACCCCTTGAAACGAAACACCCTTCTTTTGCTGCTGAGCGCCGCGGTGCTCCTGGCCATCGCCGCGGCCACGCTGCTATTGCCGGGCAGCGCGTCCGCGCCGGATGAGCTTCCGCCGGCCCAGGCCGTGGACGCGGGCGACGCGGCGCGCGTGGCCGAAGGCTGCGAGCTGCTCCAGACTTTGACCTACACCCGCTGCGAGCATGTGGTGACGCGCCGGGTTACGGCCCCTGCCGAGCTCTACGGCAAGACGCTGGACGAGGTGGCGGCGCTTTACCCCGAATGGCGCATTACCGAATTTGGGGCCAAGCTCATCAAAATGGAACAGCAGCCGGATATGTTCTGCCCGGACCATATGGTGCTCATGCCCAACGGCGCGGGCGTTCTTTGCGTGTTTCAAAACAAATACGGAGACGGCCTGGCGCTGGTGAACGAATTGACGCTTGAACTGGACGACCTGCCCAGCGCGGTGCAGGAGGACCTGCGCCGCGGCATGGGCTTTTCAACGCTTGCGGAGCTGGAACAATGGCTGGAAAGCGTGGAGTCGTAAGCCATGCTCGCCATCTATATCCGAAGCCTGGTGCTGGTGTGCTTCGCCGTGCTGGCCATGCGGCTGATGGGCAAGCGTCAGGTAGGACAGCTTCAGCCCTTTGAACTGGTTGTCGCCATCATGATCGCGGATCTGGCCTCCACCCCCATGGAAAGCCTGGATATCCCACTGTGGCGCGGCATCATCCCGCTGGCGGCCACGGTCACGCTACACCAGCTCTTTACGCTGCTGTCGCTCAAAAGCCAGCGCATGCGCGCGTTTTTCAGCGGCACGCCCACGGTGGTCATCCACCGGGGCAAGATCGACGCCAAGGCGCTGGAGCGGCTGTGCTTCAACCTCAACGATCTTCTGGAGGAGCTGCGCACCGGCGGCATCCTGTCGCCTACCGACGTTGGCACCGCCATCATGGAAACCAGCGGCAAGCTCAGCGTGTTTCCCCGGTCGCAGCAGCGTCCCCTCACCCCCGCCGATATGGGGGTGGAAACACAGTATGAGGGCATTCCCCTCACTCTGGTGATGGACGGCAAGGTGGAGCGAAACAATCTCCCCCTGTGCGGCAAGGACGAGCAATGGCTGCTTTCCCAGCTGAAAAAGCTGGGGTATCCGGATGTGCGCAAGGTGCTTCTGTGCTACCTGGATACCGACGGGCAGATGACCGTGCACGGCTTTGGTGAAACCCCGCCCGCCCGCGGCAGCGCGCTCAGGCCCGAGGAGGTGTGCTGGTAGTGCGCCGGGCCGTTACGCTCATCGTGGTGCTCACGGTACTCTGCCTCGGCCTGGGGCTGTGGCTGGACCTGACCCAGCGGCATACGGCGCGTGAATACCTGGACGCGCTGGACGTGGTGCGCACGGAGGTGCTGGAAAACCGCATGGATTCGGCGGCTCAAGAGCAGGCGTACCTGCACGCGAGATGGCAGTACGACGCCGGCTGGCTGAACTTCCTCATCGGGCACCACCATACGCGGGCCGTCACCTCCGCCATGCTGCACCTGTCCACGGCGCTGGAGCAGCGCTGGCGGGATGAAACCCTGCGCGCGCTGGATGAGGTCGTCAATGCGCTGGGTGAGGTAGAAAGCAGTGATTTTGCCACATTGGAAAACATTTTGTAATGGATTTGTTTGAAAGGCGACATGTCTTTCCTCAAGTTTTCCACATTTTCTCCTTGAAAGAGGCTTGGAAATCCACAATGGGGCCATATGTGGAAAAGTTGATATGCAGCGGGAGTCGTCCGACGGATTTTCCACATACGAAGCCCTTTTCAGCCAGAAAAAGGGCTTTTTGCGTGGAAAACCATGTGGAAAATGTGGGAAACTTATGTATGGCGCATGCGGCGCTGCATAAAAACCCGGCGCCGCCTGACCGCCGCGCGCCTGTGGGGCGAAAACGGAAAAACAGCTGAAAATCCTTGCTGAAAAAGGCTTTCGCGCCTTGCTGAAAGCTTCGGGAGCCGTGGCGGGCTTGTCCTTTCTGGCTCTTTTTTGGCGCGTAGGCGCATATCCTTGCGGGACGGTCAAAGGAGGAATGCCGCATGCGCCAATTGCTACATAAAATTGTAACAAAAAAGACCGAAAGATTTCGCGCCTGCCTGCTGCTGGCGCTGCTGATTGCCGCAGGAGGCCTGGCGCTGGGCGGAAGGGAGGCCCCGCCCACCGTCGCCGCTCCGGCGGAGGCACCCCAGCCCGGCGCGCTCAGCGGCCTGACCGTAGCGCTGGACCCCGGGCACGGAGGCTATGACGGCGGCGCACGGGCCCAGGACAGCGGTCGCTGGGAAAAGGACGTGGCGCTGGAGATCGCCCTTGAGGTGGAAAAGGCGCTTGTGGACCGAGGCGCGCAGGTCGTTCTGACGCGGCGCGAGGATGTGTGTCTGGCGGACGGCGATACCGCGAGCAAGACCCGCAAGCGGGAGGATCTGCAAAAGCGCATCGACATCGCCGAAGCGGCGGACGCGGATGTGCTTTTGAGCATTCACCTGAATGAATACCGCAGCCGCGACGAAAGCGGGCCGCAGGTGTTCTATCAGCACGGCAGCGACCGGGGGCGCCTGCTGGCCGGAGCGCTGCAGCAGGCGCTGCTGGACGGCCTCAATCCGCCCAGGGAACGCGCCGCCCTGGCCGGGGATTACTATGTGCTGGGCGGCCAGATGCCCTCGGTGCTGGTGGAGTGCGGCTTTCTGAGCAACCCCGCGGAGGAGGCGCTATTGCTGGACCCGCTCTACCAGCACAAGATCGGCCAGGCCCTTGCCGACGGGCTGGAGACCTATATAGGGCTGCTTTCGCGCACCGGTCAGGAGAACGCCGCCTGACACGCGCGAACCGCTTGTCTCCGCCTTCAACCCATGCTATCATGAAGAGGTACGACCGTCCTACGAAAGCAGGTGCCGATATGCCGGATTCCCTTTTGCCAAAGCCGTTTTCCTTTCAGGAGGCAAAGCTGAAAAGCCCGCTCGCCCTGGCCTATCTGGGTGATACCATCTGGGACCTGCTCATCCGGCAAAGGCTGCTGGCGGGCGCGCTCCCGGCGGGTGCGCTGCACCGCCGGGCTATCCTGCTGGCCAATGCCGGGGCCCAGGCCGAGGCTGCCGCGCGCATCGAGCCCCTGCTCTCCCCGGAGGAGGCGGACGTTCTGCGCCGCGGCCAGAACGCGCATGCCCATCACCGCGCGCCCAAAAACCAGGACCCGGTCGACTACAGCCGCGCCACGGGGCTGGAGGCGCTCATGGGGTATCTCTACCTGACCGGACAAACCGCAAGGATTGCCGAATTGTTTGACATTGGCGTACCAATCCTATAAAATAAGATGTTACACTGCTGAATGGGAGGCGATGACGCGTGCCGGAGCGAAACCTGCGCGTAGCGCTGGTCAGACACACTTTGGACCCGGAGGCCCTGACTGCGCTGGGCGCACGCCTGTGCTATGCCGGCGGCGATGTGGACAGGCTGTTGAAAACCGTCGAGGAAAAGGATCAGCGGGCTTTCGTGGAACGCGTGATGGCCATGGGCCATGAGAGTGTGCTGGAGCATGTGAGCTTCACCTTCCTCGTGGAGGGCGTGAGCCGCGTGCTGCTGGCGCAGCTTACGCGGCACCGCATCGCCAGCTTCAGCGTGCAGAGCCAGCGCTATGTCAGCTACGCCGGGGGGTTCGGCTACATCATGCCGCCCGCCATCCGCGCGCTGGGCCCCGGCGCGGAGGCGGAGTACCACGCCCAGATGGCGCAGATGCAGGCATGGTACGAGGGCTGGCAGAAGCGCCTGGGCGACGCAGGGGAAAAGAGCAACGAGGACGCCCGCTTCGTGCTCCCCGGCGCATGCGAGACGCGCGTGCTCCTGACCATGAACGCGCGCGAGCTCAGGCACTTCTTCTCGCTGCGTATGTGCAGCCGCGCCCAGTGGGAGATCCGGGCGCTGGCGGAAACGATGTTCGATCTGTGCTGCCGGGAGGCCCCCGTCCTGTTCAGGGACGCAGGACCCGGATGCCTGCGCGGCGCGTGTCCGGAGGGGGAAAAGTCCTGCGGAAAGCAGGCGCAGATCCGCGAGGCGCGGCGGGAATACCTGGAGCGGCAAGGGCTGAAATAAGGAACAGGAGACGGAGATATGGCATTTTACAAGGATATGAAGCACAAAACCCGGCAGGAAAAGCGCGTGGAGGCAGCCGCGCGCGGCGGCTTTGAGGATGAGGGAGCGGGCTACCGCAAGGGCGGCGCGCAGAAGGGGCGCGGGACGCACTCCGCGGAGGGCCGCAGCGGCGCACGCGCGCAGGAGGCGCGGCGGAGTCAGGGGCACGCGGGCGCGGACAAGCCTCGCCGGGCCGAACAGGCACGTCCCGCGGGCTACCGGCACAACGCGGTGCGCCAGACGCCTGGCGGCGAGCGGCCGGCGCAGGGGCGCGAGTCCAAGCGTCCCGAAAGGCAGAGCGGCGGCTTCCGCTTCGCTACCGGCACGGCCAGCCGCTACACCGCCCGCGGCGAAAATACCACCCCGCGCCCCTACGGCGAGCAGCGCCAGGCGCGCATGGCCGAGCAGGAGCGGCGCTACGAGCAGTTCCGCTACACCCCGCCTGCCGCTGCGGAGCGCGTGGAGGATCACGGGTACGAGGAAGCGGAGAACCTGCTCAGCGGGCGCAACCCCATCCGCGAGGCGCTCAAGAGCGGCCGCGACATCGAGCAGCTGCTGGTGGCGCGCGGCGAACTGAGCGGCTCGGCGCGCGAGATCGTGCAGATGGCCAGGGAGCGCCGCGTGCCCGTCAAGGAAGTCGACCGCGCCCGGCTGGACGCCATCACCCGCAACCATCAGGGCATGCTGGCCTTTGCCTCGGCTTACCGCTACAGCACCGTGGAGGACATGCTGGACCTGGCGCGCGAGCGCGGAGAAGCGCCGTTTTTGATTTTGCTGGACGGCATCACCGATCCGCATAACCTGGGCGCGATCATCCGCACGGCGGAGTGCGCGGGCGCGCATGGCGTGATCGTGCAGGAACGCCGCGCCGTGGGCCTGACCCCCGCGGCGGTGAAGGCCAGCGCGGGCGCGGTGGAGTATTTGCCCGTGGCGCGCGTGACCAACCTCACCAGCACCATTGAGCGCCTCAAGCGCGAGGGCGTCTGGACCTATGCCGCCGACATGGCCGGCGAGGACTACGCCTCCCTCGACCTGACCGGACCTATCGCGCTGGTCATCGGCGCGGAGGGCGAGGGCGTAGGCCGCCGCGTGCTGGAAAGCTGCGACCGCGCCGTGTCCGTACCCATCCGCGGCAAGCTGGACAGCCTCAACGCCAGCGTGGCCGCGGGCGTGCTGATGTACGCGGTGCTGCGCGCCCGCTGAGTGCGATGAAGCCGCTTTTGTACGTGGACGGTTACAACATCATCGGAGCGTGGCCCAGGGCGCAGCGCGAGGGCTGGCCGCTGGACGAATGCCGCGACCGGCTGATTCACCTCCTGCAGGACTATGCAGGCTATACGGGGCAGGAGGTGTGGCTGGTGTTTGACGGCTACAAGGCCGAGCGCCCCCTGCGCAGCGTGGAGGAGCGCGACGGTCTGACCGTGGTCTATACACGCCACGGCGAGACGGCCGACCACTACATCGAACGCATGTGCCAGCTGCTGCCCCGCTACCGCGAGGCGCGCGTGGCCACCAGCGATTACACCGAGCAGACGCTCGTTCTGGGCCGCGGAGCCACGCGGCTGAGCGCGCGGGAGATGTGGCGCGAGCTGGACGCCGAGCGCTCCCACGGGCGGGACCGGCACCAGCTCCCCGGCGCGCAGCGGCGCACGCCGCTTTCTGCGGCGCTTACCGAGGAGCAGTACGCCGCATTGGACCGGCTCAGAAGGCAAAAATAAAGGCAGGTGAGATTCCCATGACCGAACCCCGGAACGGACGCGCCCCGGACGAGCTGGAGCCGGAGGCGGATTACGTGCGCAAGGAGGCGGACCAGAGCGACGGGCTGGACATGGACAGCTCGTGGGAAAGCATGCTGGACAAGCGCTTTGCCGATATGGCCGACGAGCAGGTCGTGGGCCTGGCGCAGCAGGGCGACAGCGTGGCCTCGGAGTACCTGCTGAGCAAGTACAAAAACTTCGTGCGCTCCAAGGCGCGCAGCTATTTTCTCATCGGAGCGGACCATGAGGACATCGTGCAGGAGGGCATGATCGGCCTGTTCAAGGCCATCCGCGACTATCAGGCCGAGCGGCTGAGCAGCTTCCGCGCCTTTGCGGAATTGTGCATCACCCGGCAGATCATCACGGCCATCAAGACCGCCACCCGCCAGAAGCATGTACCCCTCAACAGCTATGTCTCCCTCAACAAGCCCATCTACGACGAGGAGAGCGACCGGACGCTCATGGACGTGATCGTGGAGGGCCGGGCGCAGAACCCGGAGGAGCTGATCATCGGAAGGGAAAACCTCGTTTCCTTCCGCGACCAGGTGGACCGCGTGCTCAGCGGCCTGGAGCAGGACGTGCTCAACGCCTACCTGGACGGCAAGAGCTATCAGGAGATCGCCGACAAGCTGGGCCGTCATGTCAAATCCATTGACAACGCCCTGCAGCGCGTCAAGCGCAAAATGGAAAAATTCCTGGAGGAAGCCAATTCCCAGGACGACTAAGGCGCGCCAGCCCGCCGGAAAGGAGCCCCGCCTTGCCCAGCGAGATTACCGATTTTCTAAGCAGCATCACGCTGCCCGGCGACCTTGCCGTGCCCGCCGAGATCTACGAGCTGATCGCCCAGGCGGCGCGGTACTGGTTTCTGCTGCTGATGGCGATTATCGTATGGCGCAGCTTCCGCTGGTACCGACGCGACAGGCGGCAGGCCAAAAAGCGCCTGAAGCTGCTGCCGGACGCGGGCTTTGTGGGCGAGATGGTGGTCATCGAGGGGGGCGAGGCGCTCAAGCGGGGGCAGGCGCTGCCCGTGCCCCGCGAGGGCACGCTGGGCACGCTGCGCACCAACGACCTGTGCGTGCCGGTGGAGGGCGTGGCCCGGCGGCACCTGTGGTTCCGCTTTGACGAGGATGAGGGGCTGCGCGTGGAGCCCATGCGCGGCCAGACCGCCAGCGTGGACGGCGAGCCCTTCAAAAGCCGCCGCGAGCCTCTGTACATGGCGCACGGCTCGCGCCTGTATGTGGGCAAGGCCCAGCTGCGGCTTAGGCTGTTCGCGGGCTTTGAGGGGACGGGCTATGCCCCGCGCCGCGACGTCGAGGCCACCGCCGGAACGGAAAGGCAGGACGAGTCACCCGAGCAGGCGCAGGCCGCCGCCACGGCTCAGCAGCAGGCCATGCAGCAGTGGATGGCGCAGCAGCAGTACATGATGCAGCAGCAGCTGTGGCAGCAACAGGCCATGCAACAGTGGATGATGCAGCAGGCCGCCCTGCAGCAGGCCGCCGGCCGGAACGGACAGGCGGGGGACGGCGCGGGCGGGGAGGAGGCGGAGCCGCCCGTGCGCGACGACAGCATCTTCATGCGCCCGGCCGGGGAGCGGGCGCCCGCGCTGCCGGAGGAGATGCAAGCCGCGGAACCGACCGGAGGGCCGGAAAACGCCACGCCGCCCGACGAGGCGCAAGGCCCGGATCTCTCCGGCGGGTCCCAGCCGGAGGAGGGTGACTGGCCCTATGCCCCCAGCCCGCGCAGCGACGCGGAATGGGAAGAACTGGCCTGTTTCGGCGATGAGATGGACGAGGATATGACCGACGCCGCCGCGCCTCCCCGCAGCGCCTACGTGGGTCATGACGAGGCCGAGCGCGCCAAGCGCAAGGTGTGGGACAGGTACTTCGGGGGAGGGCGCGGACGATGAGCAGACGTTCCCAGGCCCGCGCCGAGGCGCGCAGGGCCGCGCAGTCCGCGCGCAGGCTTCGCCGCCGCCCGGATCGCATGCTGGTATCGGCCATCATGCTGTTCTTCTTCACCGCGTTTCTCCTGGTATCCTTCAATGGCGAGCTGGAATGGGAGGGCTTTGCGCTGGCGGTGATCGTGCCGGTGCTCATCCGCCTGTCTACGATGTGGGTGCCGCGCCTCTTTCCCGCTGACAAGCTTCTGCTGGCCATCGCCAATTTCCTGTGCGCGCTGGGCGTGCTCATCCTCTACACCACCGACCGCGGCGCGGGCACCTCGCGCGGCATCCAGCAGGCCATCTATTACGGCGCGGGCATCATCGCCATGCTGGCATGCATCTTCGTGGTGCGCTACGTGCGGCGCTGGGGATTTCTGATCAAGGTGGTCATGCTCGGTGCGGCGGCGCTGCTGGCCCTGCCGCTGGCCATCGGCACCGAGCAGAACGGCGCAACCAACTGGATCAACATTGCAGGTACCAGCGTGCAGCCCAGCGAACTGGTCAAGCTGGCCCTTCTGCTGATTTTGAGCTGGTTCATGTCGCGCAGGCGCTTTTTGCCGTGGTTTGCGTTCGCGGTGTTCTCGCTCCTGGTGCTGATGCTGCAGCAGGACCTGGGCACGGCGCTGATCTACTACGCCACGACGCTGTTCCTTTTTTACGCCTCGACCGGCAACCTGCCGCTGACGGGCCTTGGGCTGGTGGGGGCGGGCGGCGCGGCGGTGCTGGGCTACATGATGTTCGCCCATGTGAAAAAGCGCGTGGCCATCTGGCGCAACCCGTGGATCTACTACGAAACCAGCGGCTACCAGATCGTGCAGATGCTCATGGCCATCGCCTCCGGCGGGCTGTTCGGCGTGGGCCTGGGCCTGGGCGCACCGCGCGTGATTCCCGTGTACTTTACCGACTGCATCTTCGCCGTCATCTGCGAGCAGTTCGGCGTGATCTTCGGCGCGCTGGTGCTGGCGATGTACGTAATCCTCATCCTGCGCGGCGTGTCCATTGCCTCGGCGGCGCGCAGCAGCTTTCACGCGCTGCTGGCCATGGGCGCCACCGTCATGCTGGGCATTCAGACGTTTATCATCATCGGCGGCGTTCTCAAGCTCATCCCCCTCACGGGCGTGACCATGCCCTTCGTCAGCTACGGCGGCACCTCGCTGGTCAGCTGCATGGGCCTGATCGGGCTGATTCAGGGCGTGGCCAGCGTCAATCAGGACGACCTGGCCTACGACTATGAAATCAGCCACACCCTGCAGGAGGAGGCCCTGATGCCGGAGGCCGACAGGGAATAAGCGCGGCGGGAGGGATGGAGTATGACCTGGGTCAACGTGCCCGCGGCGATTGCGATGGTACTGATGCTGTGCCTCTATACGCGCCGCAGCGTGGAAATCGCCATCCCGCTGGCGATAAGCCTGGCCATGCCGGCGCTGCTGGTCTTGGCAGCGGTGCGGGCCCTGTCCTATGTGGACTGGCTTTCCGCGGCGCTCCTGGCCGGCGCGGGCGCGTGGCTGGTCCGGGGAATCCGCACAGGGCGCGTCACCCGCACGGCCGTCCGCGCCTTTTTCAAGGAACAGGTGTTCACGCCGGGTCTGGCATGCTTTGCGCTGCTGGGCGTGTTCTGGACGCTGGCCAATCAGGACCGAGCCGTGCTCAACTACGACGAATACAGCTACTGGGCCACGCAGGTGCGCAGCCTGTATGTATCGGACGGGCTGGTCGGCGGCGCCCGCACCTGCTGCATGGAACACGCGGCCTATCCGCCAGGCATGCAGCTTCTGGAATGGTGGTTCATGCACCTTCGCGGCCTGTGGCATGAGGGAACGCTCTATGCCGCCGCTTTCTGGCTCAACAGCGCGTTCCTGCTGCCGCTGGCGCGTCGGATAACCTGGCGCCGGTGGTGGCAGGCGGGGCTGTTTGCGGTGGGCGTGGTTGCGCTGCCCACGGTGCTGACCGGCCACGCCTACAGCATGCTGGCGACGGATACCACGCTGGGTGTGATCTTCGGCGCGCTCATGTGCATCCTGTGGACGGAAGGCCGTGCGCCGCACGCGCCTCTGACGGCGGGCGCGCTGATGACGGCGCTGGTGCTGAGCAAGCAGACGGGCATACTGTGGGCCGTGCTGGGGATGGCCTTTCTGCTGACGACGCAGGGAAGGCAGGCGCTGCGAAGCCGCCGCTGGCTGACCGCCTGCGCCGCGCCCCTGGTCATGCTGGCCCTCTGGCAGGCCTACTGCCGCATGGAGGGCCTTGGGAGCATGCACCTTGAGCGGATGCTCTCGGCCAGTCCCGTCTGGGACGAGGTGCTGTGGGCCTGGGAGTGGATTGTGAAAACCCTGCTCATCCGTCCGCTGAACAGAAGCGGCGGATGGGACGGCATGATGCCCCTCGCAGGGCTTCCGGCCGCGGTGTGGGCGGCGCTGTTTTGCGGCGTCATTCTCTGGCGCGTGAAGGGGCCGCTGCGCGGAAGGTGTGTTTTGTTTGCCGCCGGAACCTTCGCGCTCTATGCGCTGGTCGTGATGGGCAGCGCTGCGACGGTGTTCGCGCCGGAGATCCCGCGCTGGCAGGCGCATCCCGAGCGGCTGACAGAGGTCGTGGACCGGTATTTCATCCCGTATTTTTACGCGATGGCCTGCTGGATGGCGCTTCTCATGGAGGATGCGCCTGCGCCGCGGGCGCGGGCCGCGCGAGGGGTGATCGCGGTATGCGCTTGTCTGGGGCTGGCGCTGACCGTAAACTGGCAGAATCTCGCCTGCTTTCTGCCCGGCGGGTTTGCCGCGCGCTTCCCCACCGACAACGGAAGCGCCTGGCTGCGCGAAAACCTGAGCTGGTATACCCGGATCGAAACGCCGGACGACGCGCGGGTGCTGGTGGCGCCGGGCACCGTCAGCTCCATGCGCTATGCGCTGGCCCCGGTCAGTCTGGTTGCGACAGGCGGGCTGTGGGAGGACGGCGACACGGCCGAGGCGCTGCTGGCGCTGGCGGACGAGGTCAGCGCCACGCATCTGGTGGCGACGGAGCCTCAGAGCGCCCAGGCGCTTGCAGAGGCATTGGGGCAGGAGGTGCGGACGGACACGCTCTACCTGATTGACCGCGCGCGAAGCGCCGGGATGCTGGTGGAGGTATTGCCCTGAGGGGCTCGTAAAGGAATCGAGGTGCCTATGAAACAGCAGAAACTGCGCTTTCGCGTGCTGGCCTTTGTGGTGATCGGGCTTTTGGCGCTGGCCGGGGTATATGGGGTGTATTCCGTATCCACCTACGGCAGCCGCTGGATCTCCAGCACGCGCAACACGCGCTACCGCAGCGCCAAGAGCAGCGTCATCCCCGGCGATATCATCGACCGCCGGGGCGTGGTGGTGGCCACCACCGACGAAAACGGCAAGCGCGTCTATCAGAGCAACATCCTCAGCCGCTCCAGCATGGTCCACCTGCTGGGCGATGACGAGGGCAACATCGCCAACGGCGTGGATTCGTTCCAGGCCAACTATCTGCTGGGCTTTGAGACGAGCCTCACCGAGCGCGTGACCGCCTTTCTCAGCGGCGAGACGCGCCGCGGCGACAACGTGACCATCACCGCCGACAGCCGTCTGTGCACCGAAATCGTCAACATCTTCCGCAACACGGAAAACCTGAAGGGCAAATGCGGCGCGGTGGTGGTCATGAACTACAAGACCGGCGAGGTGCTGGCGCTGGTCAGCCTGCCGGTCTACGACCCGCAGAACATCACCGACGAGGTGCGCAATTCCAGCCAGCATCCCTTCTGGAACCGCGCCCTGCAGGGCACCATGCCTCCCGGCTCCACGTTCAAGATCATCACCGCGGCAGCGGCGCTGGAAAACCTGCCTGCCGCCGAGACGCATGTGTTCACCTGCACGGGCGCCACGCAGGTGATGGACCACGTGATCCACGACTACAACATGGACCAGCATGGCGACATCACGCTGGCCAGGGCCTTCCGCGTCAGCTGCAACAACGCCTTCGCCCAGGCCGCGCTCATGATGGGCGATACCGCGCTTAGGCGCATGGCGGAATCCTTCGGCTTCAACGACAACTTCCTCTTCCGCGACCTGGTGGTGGAGAACAGCGTCTACCCCACCGAAAACCGCAACAGCTTTGAAATCGCCTGGAGCGGCGCGGGACAGAGCCAGGTGGTGGCCACGCCCATGCACATGTGCATGGTGGCGGCGGCCATCGCCAACGACGGCGTCATGATGGAGCCGCGGCTGCTCAGCCTGGTGGAGAGCCCCGCAGGCAACGTGCGCCTGCGCTATTCGCAGAAGGTATACCGCACCGCCTGCTCCCCGGAGATGGCGCAGATCATCGACGGCTACATGAAGGACGTGGTCAGGAGCGGCACCGGCACGCGCGCGCAGGTGAGCGGCCTGACCATCGCCGGCAAGACCGGCAGCGCCGAGGGCTCGGACAACGGCGTTGACGTGACGCACGCCTGGTTTGTGGGCTATATCGACAGCGATCAGTACCCCTATGCCATCAGCGTCCTGGTGGAAAACGGCGGCAGCGGCGGCAGCGTGGCCGCGCCCGTGGCCCGTCAGGTATTCGAGTACCTGCGCGACAATCTGCCCAGCTAAGGGGGCGTACCAATGAATGTGGTCATCAAGGACATCGCCAGGGCGGCGGGCGTATCCACGGCGACGGTCTCCAACGTGCTCAACGGCCGCAAAAACGTGAGCGACGCCACGCGCGAGCGCGTGCTGCGCATCTGCGAGGAGATGGACTATCAGGTCAACCACGCGGGCCGCGCGCTCAAAAGCGGCGAGAGCAAGACCATCCTGTTCAACTTCAGCGATTTCGACCGCGAGTTCTACCTCAAGATCATCCATGGCATCAGCGACTACGTCTACTCCCGCCAGTACGACCTGATCATCTGTACCAGCGGCTCGTGCGACCGCTTCATGTCCAAGAGCTTTACCAGCGGCTGCATCATGCTGGACAAGAGCTGCAACGATCAGCTGCTCAAGCGCAAGGCCCGCAAGGGCTATCCCATCGTGGCCCTGGACCGGATTCTGGACGAGCCCAACGTCAAGTGCCTGCTGGTCAACAACTATCCTCCCATGTGCGAGCTCATGCGGGGGCTGGTGGCCCGCGGCTTGCGCAACTTCGCCTTTCTGGGCGGCGTCAACACGCTGGACAATCGCGAGCGCTATCAGGCGTTTCTCGACGTGCTCGCGGAAAACGGCATCCCCTTTCATCCGGAAAGCTACCTCACCGGCGATTACCGCGAAAAAAGCGGCTA
>CALVNG010000048.1 GCA_944349545.1 uncultured Eubacteriales bacterium | reverse complement strand
CGCCAATTAAAGCGGCACGCGAGCTGGGTTCAGAACGTCGTGAGACAGTTCGGTCCCTATCCATCGTGGGCGTAGGAATCATGAGAGGAGCTGTTCCTAGTACGAGAGGACCGGAATGGACGCACCACTGGTGCAACTGTTGTCGTGCCAACGGCATAGCAGGGAAGCGAAGTGCGGATGGGATAAACGCTGAAGGCATCTAAGCGTGAAGCCCACCTCGAGAAGAAGATTCCAGGCAGCAATGCGAGAGACCCCTGGAAGACTACCAGGTGATAGGTCGTCGGTGGAAGCGCAGCAATGTGTGTAGCTTGACGATACTAATCGGTCGATAGCTTGATTTAGTCGATCCAAGACCAAGAGAAGAAATGATGAAAGATCTTGTCAAAGCTCATATGCAGTCGTCAGGGCGCGGGGCGCCCGATGAAGAAGTTCACCCATTGCGGTGGCTATGGCCTGGGGGTTCCACCTGTTCCCATTCCGAACACAGAAGTTAAGCCCCAGCACGCCGATGGTACTTGGCTGGAGACGGCCCGGGAGAGTAGGTCGCTGCCGCATTCCCTTTCCCCGTCTGCGTAAGCAGACGGGGCTTTTTTGTCTCTGTCTGCATTCACTGCGTTTTTCAGGTCTGATTCAAAAACTTTTTTGAAGGACGTTACCTTTTGCACGTCCAATTGGTCTATATAGGTGAGAGCAAAAGGGAAGGGGGAGGCCCATGAGCCCGGACGAGCTGGGCAAGCACGTATGGGAGCTGCGCGGGACGCTGCTGCGCCTGGCCTGCGCCATCGTGCGCAACCCGCAGGACGCGGAGGACGCGGTGAGCGAGGCGGTGGTGCGCGCCTTTGAAAGTCTGGCCGCCCTGCGCAGCGACGCGGCGGTGCGCCCCTGGCTGACGAGAATCACCGTGCGCTGCTGCTACGACCGCGTGCGTCGCCTTCGCAGGGAGACGCCCTGCGAGGACCCGGAGCCGCTGTGCGCGCCCGTCGGGCCGCGTGAGGCGGGCACGCTGGTGGACCTGATCGCCCTCTTGCCGGACGGTCAGCGGGAGGCGATCACCCTGTATTATTACGAGGGCTATTCAGCGCAGGAGGTCGCACGGGCGCTGGGCGTGCCCCGCCCGGCGGCGTGCATGCGCCTATCGCGCGGGCGCAGGCGACTGCGGCGACTGATCGAGATGGAAGGAGAAGCCAATCATGAAGCATGACGCATTTGATGAAGCGCTGCGCCGCCGCGCGCAGCGGGAGCGATTGGAGCCCTCGGCGCAGGCCGACGACCGGGTGGCGCGCGCCATCCGTGAGGGGCGCGCCCGCGCCGCCGCGTCCCATGCCGGGACGAAGGAGGCCGCCGCGCCCCTGATCTGGCCGGGCGAGGGATCGCAGGCCCCGAATCGACCGCGCCGCCGTGCGGCGCGTCTGGCTCCTCTGCTGACAGGGGCCGCCGTGTGCCTGGCCGCCGTGGCGCTGTGGGGCGCCCGTACGCCCGTGGACCGTGTGCTCGAAACCACTTCCGACGCTGGGCCGGCGGCACAGACTACGGGTTTTGAAACGGTACTGCCGCTTTCGGACGGCGAGAACGGCACGTCCGCCCTTGCGCCGCATGGCGAAGCCCACGCCGCGTCGGAACGCGGCGTGTGGCGCGCCGAAACACGGTTTTTCAACGATACGCAGGACATCTGGCTGGTGAGCTGGTCGGTGGATACCGCTGCCGACATGCTTGAGTCGCCGGACGAGCTGATCTGGCTGGAACCGGGTGCAAGCTGCACGGACTATGCCGCTTGGCCTGTCGAAGGAGAGCAGGAGACGCCGACATGGCAGTACACGGCCTATCGCGTAGACGCGGACGTGCTACACTGGATGGACGGCGACTGGCTGCGCCCCGGAGAGGAGGGCTACGCCGCCCAGCAGGCCCTCATCACGGACGCCTATGAGAATGGCGCGCTCGTTTTGGCACCCGGAAACTGGGAAAACGGCATGGCGGGCCCGATGGCGCTCGTCCTGCCTGACGCGCTGGGAAATATCTCCTCGCTGGAGACCTATCTTGCCGCCGGGCTGATCGTGCAGGAAAGCGGCGGGAGCGGGCAGATGCGGGTGGAGATGGAGACAGGCGCTGCCTCAACGCCCCCGGCGGCTCAGCGCTCCCTTCAGACGCCAACCGCAGCCGCCCATGTGCCGGGGGTGGCACATCCATGAAGGGCCGTCGTCTTCAGCCGGCAACCCGCAGCCTGCGCATGTGGTGCTGCGCCTTGCTTGTAGCGGCGCTGACCGGCTGCGGCTTGCCCGCCCGCGCACAGGTCAGTCCCACCACGGGTTGCGAGGTGCCGCCGAGCCGGTTTCTGCCGGTGCTGGTGAGCGTGGGGCATGAGTCCGGGACCGCCCGCGCGGGCGGAAAAAACGTGAAAGCCGCGGGGGCGGGCAAGGTGGCGCTGTGGGGCGTGCAGCAGGCGGACATCGTCTATGAAAGCCTGCTATACCGAAACGAACAAAAGAACGCCGCCTCCACCCGCCTGACGCTGCTGCTGAGCGACGCGCTGCTTCGCGGCGAAAAGGTGACGTGCGGCCCCGTGCGCTCACTGCGCGACGCGTCGGCCTCCCTGCGCGAGGAGTGGCAGGGCGCGCTGGCTTTCGGATCGCCCATGGGGAGCCGACGTCTTGGCGAGGCCGTGGAGCGTCTCAAGGCCGATTCGGCGGCGGCGTTTGACCTTGTGGACATTCAGCGCGGCGGCCTGGGCGGCCGCCTCAAGGGCGTGAAGGCTCCCTCCAACCTCAGCGTGGACGTCAGCGCCCTCCAGGCCCGCGTGGCGGCGGATTCCCTCGCCCGGCCCTTCGCCTTTGCGCAGGAAGCGTCCCGGGACGCTACGGCCCTCACGCTCGACTGGGGAGACGCGCGCTACCTGGCCCGGTTCCTCTGGGATGAGGCCGCGGGCGGCTACCTGCGCGAGGTCGCGGGCTGGCCGTTTGCCTGCTACCCCACAGAGGAGGCGCGCATGGCCGGGGAGGAGGCCGCCATGGTGCAGCCCGCCTTTGCCAACGTGATTGTGCAATGGGTTGACTACGATGCGCTCGGCCCGATCATACAAAACCCGGTCCTGGTGGGGGAGGGCGCGGCGGACCTGTTTGCGGGCGGGCGGCACGTGCGCGGCACATGGTCGCGCGGAGCGCCGCAGGACCGCACCGTCTACCGCGACGAGACGGGCCGTGAGATCGCCCTCAGCCCGGGAAAAACCTGGATCGCCCTCTTTCCCGCTAACGCCGCGCTAATTTTTTAACGCCGAAAGAATCCCCTTGGGGCACGGAAACCCTTTCCGTGCCTCATTTTTCTTTGTAGATTGTGAATTTTTCAACAAATTTTTTTGCCAGGCAGGAAAAATAGAAAGAAGCGCGAATCTTATGAATTAGGGCAACGTTGGGAGTTTGCCCGATCGCATAACTCCGGCACTTCGCTGCCATATCAGTACCATAAAGGGAGGAACTTGTCATGAGTTTGGATCTGACGTACCTGGGCATCACCGCCACCAAGGAAATTTACCGCAACCTGCCCGTCGCAACTTTGACGGAGAAGGCGCTCGCCCGCGGAGAGGGAACGCTGAGCAACACCGGCGCGCTGGTGGTCAAGACCGGCAAGTACACCGGCCGCAGCGCCAACGACAAGTTCATCGTCGATACCCCCGCCGTGCATGACGAGATCGCCTGGGGCAAGGTCAACCGCCCCATCGACAAGGCCACCTACGACGCCATCTACAGCAAGGTCGTCGCCTATCTGCAAAACCGCGAGATCTTCGTTTTTGACGGCTTCGCCGGCGCGGACGAGAAGTATATGCAGCGCTTCCGCATCATCAACGAGCTGGCCAGCCAGAACCTGTTCATCCACCAGCTCCTGCGCCGTCCCACCGAGGCCGATCTGGTGGACTTCAAGCCCGACTTCACCATCATCGCCGCCCCCGGCTTCAAGTGCATCCCCGAGATCGACGGCACCCGCAGCGAGGCCGCCATCCTGGTCAACTATGAGGAGAAGATGGTCGTCATCTGCGGCAGCCAGTACGCAGGCGAGATCAAGAAGTCCGTGTTCTCCGTGATGAACTACATCCTGCCCAAGATGGGCGTCTTCCCCATGCACTGCTCGGCCAACATCGGCCACGACGGCGACAGCGCCGTGTTCTTCGGCCTCAGCGGCACCGGCAAGACCACCCTGTCCGCCGACCCCAACCGCAAGCTCATCGGCGACGACGAGCACGGCTGGGCGGACGACAGCGTGTTCAACTTCGAGGGCGGCTGCTACGCCAAGTGCATCAACCTCTCCGCCGAGAAGGAGCCCGACATCTACAACGCCATCAAGTTCGGCGCCCTGGTGGAGAACGTGGTCATGGACCCCGAGACCCGCGAGTTTGACTTCGATGACGATTCTCTGGCCGAGAACAGCCGCGTGGGCTACCCCGTCGAGTTCATCAACAACGCCGAGCTCTCCGGCAAGTCCCAGAGCGTGCCCAAGACCGTCATCTTCCTCACCGCCGACGCCTACGGCGTGCTGCCGCCCATCTCCAAGCTGGATAAGAACCAGGCGATGTACTACTTCGTCAGCGGCTTCACCTCCAAGCTGGCTGGCACCGAGATCGGCATTACCTCGCCCGTGCCGACCTTCTCCACCTGCTTCGGCGAGCCCTTCCTGCCCCTTGATCCCTCCGTGTATGCCAGCATGCTGGCCGAGAAGGTTGAGAAGAGCGGCGCCAACGTCTACCTGGTCAACACCGGCTGGAACGGCACCGGCAAGCGCATGAAGCTCAGCTACACCCGCGCGATGATCACCGCCGCGCTTAACGGCACGCTGGAGAAGGCGGAGTTCGTGACCGATCCCTACTTCGGACTGTCCGTCCCCACCACCTGCGAGGGCGTGCCCTCCGAGCTGATGATCCCGGCCAACACCTGGGAAGACAAGGCCGCCTATGAGGCCAAGGCCAAGGAGCTGGCCAAGAGCTTTGTGGAGAACTTCAAGAAGTACACCCATATGAGCGCCGAGGTTGTGGCCGCCGGTCCCAAGGCTGAATAACTGAAACCTTTTGCGCCCCGCACATGCGTGCGGGGCGCTTTGCTTGTTGAAAATGGCCGGTACAGACGGACCTTCTCAACAGGCTGAAACGGGCTTGGAAAAACCTTTCCAGGCCCGTTTTTGTTTATCGTTGATCAGGCTGACGGCCGCTTCAAACACGGGATCGGTGAAGTTGGTGGCGGTGCCGTCGGGGGTGTAGTAGGGATCGCCGCCCAAGGTCTGGCAGGTGAGCCAGTTGAGGATCTGGTACACGTCCTGCTGAGTGTTCCAGAACACGCCGTATACCTTGTCGGCACCCTCGCCGTGGGTGAGCTTCTTGCAGATTTCCCGGAACTCGTCGAAGGACCATTCGGTGGGAATCTCGATGCCGGCCTCGTCAAAGAGGTCCTTGTTGAGCACCATGCCGTACTGGTCCAGCTTGGTGGGAATGGAGTAGGGCTTGCCGTCCACGTAGAAGGACTCGGCCATCTCGCCGAAGTTCTCCACCAGGTCGAATCCGTCGCGCTCGATCAGCTCGCTCAGATCCAGCGCCATGTTGCTGGTGGCGCGCTTTTGCAGGTAGGTGGTGGTGTAGGTCATGTACAGGTCTACATCGTCGCCGCCCAGCAGGTTGGTCTCCAGCTTCATGTTGCCGGTTTCGTCATTCACGAAGCGCTCATATTCTACCTGGATGCCCTGATCCTTGAACGCCTCGTTGAAGGCTTCCACGCAGGCCTGGGGACCCGCTTCCGCCGGAACGCCGCCCCACAGCCTGAGGGTGATGACCTCGTCCGCCATGGCCGTTGTGCCAAGCGCCGTCATTGATACCAGCAGCGCCGCTGTGAGAAGTACGCTTAGGAACCGCTTCATCATGGTTGTTTCCTCCTGTCTCTCCTATGGGTGTGCGGGGCGCGCCCGCTGTCGTTGGCTGTATTATAGGGCAGGCGGGCTTGCGGCAGCAATCGTCAATCCTGTTCACTTCTATCGCAATACGGCTTCATTTCCAAGACGGAGGAACGGGCTGTTTGCAATCTTGCGCATGGACCATCATTATTCCGCTTCCCTGCGGCTGCGTTCCTCCAGGGGCGAGCGGCCCGTCAGCTTTTTGAACAGGGCGCTGAAATAGTTGGGGTTGTCGATCCCCACCTGCTGGGCGATCTCGTTTACGCGCAGGTCGGTTTCATGCAGAAAACGACAGGCATGCGCCACGCGCTCGCGGTTGAGCCAGTCGATGAAGCTCACCCCCATGTCCCGCTTG
Source organism: uncultured Eubacteriales bacterium (assembly GCA_944349545.1). Classification (GTDB taxonomy): domain Bacteria; phylum Bacillota; class Clostridia; order Christensenellales; family Aristaeellaceae; genus Limiplasma. Next base: position 10,234 of record CALVNG010000048.1, on the reverse strand, counting down.
AACACGTGGGAAAAATAGCTTTCGCTGAAATTGACCATTCGGGCCGCCTGCGCCACGCCGATGTTTTCGCTGAGATGCTCCTTCATGTAGGCGACCACCTGGCGCACCTCCTTGCGCACCTTCGCCTCCGGCGACTGGGCGCAGATGACGGCAAAGGCCTCGCTCATGGCCTTGCGCACATAGGACAGCTTGTCGGCGCACTGGATGATCCTCTCCAGCGTCAACCCCTGGTCGTTATGCCACTGGAGCATTTCGGGCAGGTAGCGCCGCAGGGTGAAGAGCATGTCCAGCAGGTGGGTTCTGAGCTTTTCCAGCGGAAAGCAGCGCTTGGTTTCAATCCAGAGAAACATGCTCTCGCAAAGAGCCTGCGCGCTTTCGGTCTGATGGGAGCGCAAAAGCGCCTCCAGGCGGCCGAGGCTCATCTCCTCCGGCAGGATGTCGGTTGAGGGATGGGCGCGGTAGCCATGGATGCGGCCGTGCTCCAGCAGATAGCCGTAGGCCAGCACGGCCTCGTTTTCCTCGTAGGCCTGCGCCAGATGCGCAAGGGAGGGATGCTCGTTGCTGATGACGGCGGTCACGGAGGCGCCAAGGTATTTCTCGATAAACTCGTCGGCCTGTGCATAGGCCTGCTGCAGCTGGCACAGGTCGCCGTCGCCGCAGATCTGACACAGCAGCAGCGCACGGCTGGGGCGGAAGGGGCACAATACCGCCCGCTCCTGCAAAAACTCGCTCAGGGCGCTTTCCACGGAGCGGATCAGGGTTTCCGAAAGCTGCATGCGCTGCTCGTTGAGCGCGAAATTATCCAGACAGACCGAAATCATGCGGAACGGCCGGTCCCATTGAAGGGTGGGAAACGCCTTTTCAAAGCGGGCGCGTACCTCGCCCCCGCCGGAAACGGCCTGTGAGATCAGATTTCGCCTGACCCCGCGCAGATCTTCGGGGTCGAAGGTTTCGCTAACGGGCGTCTCCCAGGTCAGCTCGCTCAGGAGGCGCTGCATCTGTTCGGGCTTGACGTCCAGCTTGAACACGTAGTCGCAGGCGCCGCTTCGCATGGCGGTGCGCACGTTCTCAAAGTCGTTGTAGCTGCTCAGCACCACGATCTTGATGCCCGGATACGCCTCCCTGCATCGGCGTATCAGCTCCTGTCCGCCCATGGGTGACATGTTGAGGTCCGCAAAGATGAGATCCGGCTTGAGAAGGGGAATCTTGGCCAGCGCCTCGGCCCCGTCCGACGCGTCTCCCACCACCTCGTAGCCATAGCGCTCCCACTTGAGCAGAGCGCGCAGGCCCATGCGCACCAGCACTTCATCGTCAACGATCAGGATTCTCTTCATCAGTCACGCCTCCCTTGGGATGGGTCAGGACGGGGAGCAGATAGTGCACGATGGTGCCTACATCGGGCGAGGACTCGATTCGGAGGGTGTAGGGCTGGCCGAAGGTCATTTCGACCATCTCCTTGACATTGGAAAAGCCGATGCCGGTCATCTTTTGCCTGGGCCGGCTTTCCTCATTCATGCGCTGCACGGTTTCCGCGGCCACGCCCACGCCGTTGTCCTCCACGTAGAGATGGAAGGTATCGTCCTCCACAAAGCCGTATATGCGGATGAGACATTGGCCCGTGCGGTTTTTGAAGCCGTGGATGATGGCGTTTTCCACGATGGGCTGCAGGGTGAAGCGCAGGGTGTAGAGCGAGAGCTCGCGTGCGTCAAAGTCCGTCTCCACGCTGATGCAGCTGCCAAAGCGCATGTTCTGGATGGCCACATAGCTTTTGACATGCTCCAGCTCGTCGGAGAGGCGAACCCAATCGCAGTCGCGGCTGATGCTGTATTTGAGCACCGAGGCCAGGGCGTCGATCCCTTCGGAGACGGCCTCCGGCTTGGCCAGGAGCGCCATGTAGCGGAGAACGTTGAGCGCGTTAAACAGAAAATGCGGGTTGAGCTGGGCCTTGAGCGCTTCAAACCGGTACTTTTCCCGCGCGCGGTACTCGCGTTCCGCCTCGGTGAAAAGGGACTGCACATGCTGCGTGAGCGAGAGGAAGGAGCGGTTGAGCACGCCGATCTCATCCTTGCGGGACAGGGCGAGCCCCTCCAGCGAATCCCCCAAATGATAATGGCTCATCATCTGCGACAGCCGTCTGATGGGGGAAACGAGCGTGCGCGCAATCATGACGGCGATCCCCAGGGTTGCCAGAAGGACGGCGATCATCACGGCATTCATCTGCATGGAAAGCGCGCTCATGCTGCTGATGACGGACTGGTATTCGGTGAAATGATAGATGCGCAGCTCCTGCTCGCCCATCTTCCAGGGGGCGTCCAGCGTATAATAGCTGGTCAGATAATCCACGCCGCCCAGCGTACAGTGCATGCTGCCGCTCTGACGCGAGGCGGTTTTGTCAAAGACGGGCTGTACGTCGATGCGCGCGCTGCTTCCGTCCGTGGAATAGGCCAGGAGCACCACGCCGCCGTCCCCCAGAAGAAACACGCTGTCCCCGCTGTCAAAGCAATACCCGGCCAGAACTTGGCTGAGGTACTCCTGCGGCATGCTGATGATCAGTACGCCCAGATCCTTTTCGCCCATGGGGTTGGTGATGCTGCGCGCCAGGGAGATCATCTTCTGCCCCTGCTGCTCCAAAATGAAGGAGGGCGAAAACAGGTCCCACACCAGATGTCCCTGCTGCTCCCGCGCGGCCTGCACCCAGGGCATTTCAAGCACATGATCATAGTTTTCAAAGTTGCGGTTCCAGTTGGAATAGCACTGTCCCCGTGCGTCGAACATGGTGACGTAGAGCTGCTCGGTCATGAACAGGTTGTTGATCTGCGCGTAGCTGACGCATTTGTCAAAGGCGGCGTTGATTTCGTAATAGGTGTTGCTCTCCTCCTCCAGCGCCTCCAGAAGCTCGACCCGCGTGACGACCGCGCTGGAAAATCCCGCCATGTTGCGGAAGCTCTGGTAAACCGCCTCTTCGGATTTGGAGATGCTGCTGATGATCTGCTGGCTGAGCTGCGCCTGGATATGGTTTTCGTATTGATGCCGGATGGCGGCGAAACTCAGGAAAAAGGGAATTACCATGCACAGCGCGATAACGAGGAACGTTCTTACGGCAATGGTTTGCAGCGGTTTGATCATCGCAAGGCCTCCCCGGTACTGCTGATGCGTTGTGTCAAAGCTCGTGAAGCGCAAAAAGCTGCGAATCCTATCTGAATTATAACAGATGATCCATAGGGACATGAACACGATCCCGTTTTTTATAGCACAATTCCGCTTTTTTGGACGCTTGTGACAGAGCGCAACGGCGCCCTCGCCGGAGGCGGTGATGGGCAGGCCTGATCAAGCACGCGGGAAAGCCGGGGCGGGCATGCGGATGACGCCGAATTGCGGAAAGAATGTTGAAATTTCGTTTTGCCCATACTATACTGATACACGGATGAAAAACGGAACCAGGGTCTATGGTTTTTTCAAATGGGAACAGGCGCCGGGCCTTGAGGCCTGCGACAGACCGTATGCCTTTTTGAGCATACGCCCGGAGGGACGCGGCATACGGCGCCGACGAATGAGAAAATCACCGTCATGAGGAGGAATGCGACGTGAGAACCACCCTGCGGGAACACGCCGAACAGATCATTCAGGAAGCTATCCATGCCGTGCAGCCGGACGCCGCGGTTCGCCGCGCGCTGGAGGGACGCGCGTTTTCCGGCAGAGTGCTGCTGGTTGCGGCGGGCAAGGCGGCGTGGCAGATGGCCAGGGCCGCGACAGACGCGATGGGCGACCGAATCGAGCGCGGCATCGTGGTGACCAAGTATGGCCATGTGATGGGACCGCTGCCGCGGGTGGAATGCTTTGAGGCAGGCCATCCGGTGCCGGATGAAAACTCCTTCCGCGGGACGCAGGCGGCGCTGGCGCTGGTATCGGGTTTGAGGGCGGAGGATACGGTGCTGTTTCTGCTTTCCGGCGGAGGATCGGCGTTGTTTGAAAAGCCGCTGATTCCCGGTCCGGAGCTCCAGCGCATTACGCAGGAGCTGCTGGGCTGCGGCGCGGACATCGTGGAGATCAATACCATACGCAAGCGGCTTTCGGCGGTGAAAGGCGGACGCTTTGCCAAGCTGTGCGCGCCGGCGCACGTCTTTTCGATTGTGCTCAGCGACATTCTCGGCGACCCGCTCGATATGATCGCGTCCGGCCCCGCCTATCCTGACAGCTCCACGGCCGAACAGGCGCTGGCCATCGTGAAAAAATACCGGCTGACGATCTCTCCGGAGCAGCTGGAGCTGCTGTCCCGGGAAACGCCCAAGGCGCTGAGCAACGTCGAAACGCAGATCACCGGAAGCGTCCGTGAATTGTGCGGTGCGGCGGCGGAGGTCTGCAGGCAGCTTGGATATGAGCCGGTGCTGCTGACGGATCAGCTTTGCTGTCAGGCCCGCGAGGCGGGGAGCTTTCTGGCGTCGGTTGTCCGCACGCACGCGGGAAGCGGACACGCCAGGGCGTATCTTGCGGGCGGTGAAACAGTCGTGAAGCTCACGGGGCATGGCAGGGGCGGCCGCAATCAAGAGCTGGCGCTGGCTGCGTCGGAGGGGATCGCCGGTCTGAACGCCGCGGTGTTCAGCGTTGGCAGCGACGGCACCGACGGCCCGACAGACGCGGCCGGCGGCTATGTGGACGGCGATACCCTTGAGACGCTCGGCGACAAGGGGTTCTGCGTCAGCGACGTGCTGGCCGACAATGATGCGTATACCGCGCTCAAGGCGGTCGGCGGACTTCTCATGACCGGTCCCACGGGCACGAATGTGAATGACGTCGCTGTTGCGCTGATCCGGGAATAACGGCCTTTCATTCCCAAAATCCCCCGGCAACCGACCTCAGTCCGCTGCCGGGGGATTTGCTTTGTCTATTCCTGTTTTTCCCGCGTCATGGCAAGCCGCGCCGCGCATTCGATGGCGTTTCGCATGCTGATCTCGTTGGCGCAGCCCTTGCCGGCCTGGTCGAACGCGGTGCCGTGATCGACCGAGACGCGGATGATGGGCAGGCCCAACGTGAGGTTTACGCCGGCGACGGAATCCCATTTGCCCGTTTCCGGATTCATGCGGAAGCCGAGCAGCTTGAGCGGAATGTGTCCCTGGTCGTGGTATTGAACGACGACGATATCATACATGCCCCCGTTCATCTTGGAAAAAACGGTGTCTGCCGGCAAAGGACCGTCAACATGCATGCCCTCGCGCCTCGCCTGCGCAACGGCGGGCGCGATCTCCTCGATTTCCTCCCGGCCGAACAGACCGTTTTCGCCCGCGTGGGGATTGAGGCCGGCGACCGCGATGCGCGGTTGGGCCAGTCCGAGACGGCGGCAGGCACCGTGCGCAAGGCGTATGACCTGCAGCACGCGCGCCCTGGTGCACAGATCGCAGGCAACCCGGAGCGGCACATGCGTGGAGACGTGAACGACGCGCATGGGCCCGTCCATCAGCATCATGGCGTAATCCTTCGTGCCGGTGAGCGCCGCATAGATCTCCGTGTGACCGCTGTAATGGAACCCCGCGAGATTCAGAGCTTCCTTGTTGAGCGGAGCGGTGACGGTCGCGTCGATTTCGCGCGCCATGGCGAGCCGAATCACCTGTTCAACCGCCATGTAGGCGGCGCGCCCTCCCTGTGCCTGCACTTCGCCAAGCGCAAGGGTGCGCAGGTCCACCAGGTCCTGATTTAGCACCTCCGGCTGTCCATAGAGAAAACGGGCCTGGGATACTTTCTCTACCGCGCGGGGGTCCAGCGCCGCGCCCACGATGTCCACGGCGCGGCGAAAGACCTTCGCGCTGCCGATGACGATGGGCCTGCAAAGCTCGTAGACGTGCGCGTCCGCAAGGGCCTTCGCCGTGATTTCCGGACCGATTCCGCAGGGATCGCCCATGGCGATGCCTACAATGGGTTTCATAAGGATTCCCCTTTCCATGCGTCTAATGCCGGCTTTCCGATAAAAGATCGGCAACGGAGCGTTCGCCGCCAAAGCTGCCGGACTTGGAGATCAAAACGCCCCCGCTGCCCGTTTTGGAGAGGACGATGCCGGGCGCGAGCTCGCGCAGGGGATAGACCTTGCGGATGCGCAGCCTGCGCACAACGGCGCCCAGGGTGTCGCCGCCTATGACGAACAGCGTTCCGTCAAAACCGCGTTCCATTACGCCGCAGACGACGTTCGCGATGCTGCCCACCAGCCTTTCGGCCGCTTCGGAGCGGCTCAGGCCGGCGGCGGCAGCGGCCTGGGAGAGCGAACGCGCCTCATCCGGCGTTCGGGCGATTTCCACAAGGACATTCCGTCCCTCTTTCAGTGCGCGCCAAACCGCTTCCGCGTCGGCGGTGGAATCGCGGCAGACATCCAGGGGATGGGCAAGCAGGCGCGCGCACGCGCCGTTTTCCTGCGCGGCGCGCAGCTGGCGCAAGGAGAGATCGCTGGCGCTGCCGGAGACGACCAGAAAGGGAGCGCGCGGGGAAGCCGTCTCCGCGGGCGCTTGCGGCAATCCAAGGCAATCCGGCAGAAATCCGGCAAATCCCGCGCAGCCGGCAAGGATGACGTCGCGTCCCGACAGACGGGCGGCGATTCGCGCCAGGTCCGCGTCCGTGGCGGCATCGTAAACCGAAACGGAGGGAGGGTGATCGCGCGGGTCGTCGGGCTCATGAAAGGAAAGCGGCGGCTTGGCCTGCAAAATGTGCTTCACGGCGTCGTCATGGATGGGTTCCAGGGGGTCCCGGCCGTACAGGCTTTGGGAAACCGGAACGCCATGGATGAACAGCTTTCCGTGAATCACCGTCCGCCCCATTCCGGGATAGGCGGGAACAAAGGCGACGTCGCGCCTGAATACGTCGAGCGCTGCCTGAAAGACAGCGGCGATATTGCCGCGAAGGCCCGAATCCGTCTTGAGATAAAGGCGCGAAGGGCCTTGCTGCCTGAGCCTTTCCAGGAAACGGCGGGTCGTCCGGTAGGCCTCCCCGGCCGGCAGATGCCGCGTGCAAAGGCAGACCGCACAGGCGGTTTCGCTCCCGGTATCCCGCTGGAAAAACCCGTCCGCGTCGCAAAACGCCACGGCGCTGCAGTTCATCTCCGCCAGCTGGACGCAGGTATCCAGCGTGCCGGTCAGATCGTCGGCCAACAGGATGAGCGGATGCAAGCTTCGTTTCCTCCATATCAGGAATATAAAAACGCAAGCGGGGGATGGGCCGCGCCTCATCCCCCGTGACGACGGTTGCGGACCATTTTTGTCCGCAGGGGTTTTAGGAATTTTATTCGGACAGCTTGGCGCCGGTGAGCTTTTCGTAGTACTTGGCCAGAGCGCTGTGGTCGTTCTGTCCGCAGCCGTCCGCGCGCAGGGTTTGGAGCATCTCCATCACGGCGGCGGTCAGCGGCAGGGGGGAGCCGACCCCGTGGCCGGTCTCCAGCGCATTGGTCAGGTCCTTGATGTGCAGGTCGATCTTGAAGCCGGGCTTGGTATTGCCGGCCAGCATCATGGGACCCTTCGCGTCCATGACGGTTGATCCGGCCAGACCGCCGCGAATGGCCTTATACACGAGCTCCGGGTCCACGCCGGCCTTCTTGGACAGCATGAACGCTTCGGCAACCGCCGCGATATTGACGGCCACCACAACCTGATTGGCAAGCTTGGTGGTGTTGCCCGCGCCGATTTCACCGCAATAAACGGCGCTGGCGCCCATCACCATCAGGATGTCATAGACCTGCCGGAACACCTTTTCATCGCCGCCGACCATGATGGAGAGCGTGCCGTCGATGGCCTTGGGCTCGCCGCCCGATACGGGCGCATCCAGCATGAGCACGCCTTTTTCCGCGCAGGCCCTGGCGATCTCCTGGGACGCGAGCGGAGCGATGGAGCTCATGTCCACCAGGATGGCGCCGGGTTTCGCGCCTTCCAGCACGCCGTTTTCACCGCATACGACCTGCTTCACATGGGGGCTGTTGGGCAGCATGGTGATGATCAGACCGCACTGCTGGGCCACTTCGCGGGCATTGGCCGCGGCGGCCGCGCCGCAGGCCTCAACCTCGGCGACGGCTTCCTTGACGATATCGGTCACCACCAGCTCGTGACCGGCTTTGATGAGGTTCTTTGCCATGGGCTTGCCCATGATTCCCAGTCCGATAAAACCGATTTTCATGTTGCTTGTCTCCTTTTCCGGTTATTTCAGAAGATCGCGTACATTGCTGACGATGGCGTCCGCGGTCAGGCCGTACTTGGCCATCAGCTCGTCATAGGCGGCGGCGCTGCGGCCGAAGGCGTCCTGAATGCCCATGATCCTGACAGGCACGCGGGCCTCGCTGAGCGCCTCACAGATGGCCGAGCCAAGGCCACCGATCACGGAATGCTCCTCCGCGGTCATCACGGCCTTTACATCGGACGCGTACTTGCGCACGCCCTCGCGGTCGAGCGGCTTGATGGTGCTCACATTGACAACGCGCAGGGCGATTCCTTCCGCCGAAAGCGCTTCGGCGGCTTCAAGCGCCCTGGCTACCATCACGCCCGTGGCAAAGATCACGGCGTCCCCGCCATCCCTGATAAGCTGCGCTTTTCCAAACTCGTATGCGCCGTCCACGTCGGTTACCACCGGCAGGTCGTTGCGATTCAGCCGGAGGTAGACGGGGCCCTCAATCTCGGGCATCAGGCGCATCATCTTTTCGGCTTCCGCTCCGTCGGCGGGGGAGAGAACGGTCATGTTCGGCAGCACGCGCATAATGGCGATGTCGTCGATGGACTGGTGGGTTTTTCCGTCGCCAAAATCGGACAGACCGGCCGAGGACCCGCAGATTTTTACATTCAGCTTGGGAATGCACACGGAGGAACGGATCTGATCATAGGGACGGCCCGAGGCGAACACGGCAAACGTGCTTACAAAGGGGATATAGCCCGTCAGCGCCAGTCCGGCCGCGGCGGAAATCATGTTGGCTTCCGCAATGCCCATCTGGAAATACCGCTCCGGGTATGCGGCGCCGAAAAGGTTGGACATCGTGGACTTGCCCAGATCCGCTTCCAGGGCAACGATTTTCTGATTCTCCTTTCCCAGCTGAACCAGAACGTCTCCGTATACCTTTCTCTGATTGGACGTCATGCCAATTCCCTCCCCATGCGCTCCAGCGTCTCACGCGCCTCGCGGTATTCTTCTTCGGTCATCGCCGCATTGTGGTACTGGGCCTTGCCCTCGGCAAACGCAAAGCATTTGCCCTTTACGGTGTTTGCGATAATCGCCGTGGGTTTGCCCTTGGTGGACCGGGCCTGCTCGAGCGCGGCAAGAATCTGGTCGATGTCATGCCCGTCGATCTCGATGGCGTGCCAGCCAAACGCGCTCCACTTGGCGGCCAGGTCGGGATTGGGCAGCACCTTCTGGACGGTATCGGTGGCCTGCACCTTGTTGGCGTCGATGATCGCGCAGAGGTTATCCATCCCGTACGCGCCGGCGGCCATGGCCGCCTCCCACACCTGGCCTTCGTCCAGTTCGCCGTCTCCCAGCACGCAGAATACGCGGGAGTCGCTGTGGTCCAGCTTCAGGCCCAGCGCCATGCCCAGCGACACGGACAGCCCCTGTCCCAGAGAGCCCGTGACAGCCTCGATGCCGGGGATGCTCATGTCCGGATGGCCCTGGAGAAGGCCGGTCAGCGTCTTGACATGATGAAGCTCCTCGCGGTCGAAGTAACCCAGCTCGACCAGGCACGCATACTGCGCCAGCACGGCATGTCCCTTGGAGAAGATCAGGCGGTCCCGCGCGGGGTCCTTCGGGTCGTCGAATACGCGCATGTGGCCCATGTAGAGAACCGTCGCAACGTCTGCGATGGAACTGCTGCCGCCCAGGTGGCCCACCTTGCCGGCGGGTATCATATCCAGAATGTTCGAGCGGACCCTGAGGGTCATCCGCTTGAGCTCGCTCGCGTTGAGCCTTTTGATTTCCATGTCCATACCTCCGATCGTTTCAGTCAGGTGTTTGCCGTCAGCAGCAGGTGACGCCGCCGTCAATGGGAAGCGCTACGCCGTTGATGAAGGACGCTTCGTCGCTGGCCAGATACAGCACGGCGTTCGCTACATCCATATCGCTGGCCAGCCGCCCCAGGGGGACTTCGCCGAGGCGCTCTTCCCGGCGCGCGGGGTCCTTGAACAGCACCTCGATGAAGGGCGTGTAGACGGTACTGGGATGGATGGAGTTGCAGCGGATGTTGTCCTTGGCATACCGCGACGCGATGGCCTTGGTCAGCATGGTCACG
>CALVNG010000047.1 GCA_944349545.1 uncultured Eubacteriales bacterium | reverse complement strand
GAATAGAACAAAAACGACATGGCAAAAACATTTGTAATGCCGCATGGAGGTTCTACGAATGAGTGAAGCTGTGAACGGGCAATCCGGCGCCATCATGATGTCGGTCCGGGGAGTCACCAAGGCCTTTGGGTCCAATGCGGTGCTCAAAGGCATCAATATGGACGTCAAGGCAGGAGAAGTCATTGCTTTGATCGGCGGCAACGGCGCCGGCAAGAGCACGCTGATGAAGATCATCATGGGCATCTATGATCTTGATGAAGGCGAGATTTTCATGGCCGGTCAGCCCGTCAAGCTGGGCAAGCCCTCCGCTTCGCTGGCGCAGGGTATCTATCTGGTGCCGCAGGAGCCGATGCTTTTCCCCAACATGACCGTGCTTGAAAACGTGCTGATGGGCTTCCATGAAAACGAAGCGGAGCTGCGCAAGCGCCTCGAGAAGCACATGGAGGAGCTGGGCTTCACGCTCAATCTGCAGCGCAAGGCCAGCACGCTTTCCATCGCGGAGCAGCAGCTGGTGGAGATCCTGCGCGGCCTGATGCGCGAAGCGCGGCTTTTGATTCTGGACGAGCCCACCAGCGCGCTGACCTTCGGCGAGGTGCAGTCTCTCTTCAAGGTCGTCAGGGACCTGAAGCGCAAGGGCATCAGCATGATCTACATCACCCACCGTCTGACGGAGGTCTTTGAGATCGCCACCGACGTGGCCATCATGCGCGACGGTCTGATCACCCTGAGCGGTCCGGTTGAGAACTTCACCAAGGAGATGCTCATTCAGGGCCTTTTGCCCACAGACGCGGAGGTGAGCGACTCCGACCGCCGCGCCTATCAGCCGGTAGACTACAAAAACGCAGAGCCTGTGCTCAAGGTGCGCAACTTCTCCGGCTACGGCTTCAGCGACATCAGCTTTGACCTCTATCCCGGCGAGATTCTCGGCGTCGCGGGTGTGGTCGGCGCGGGCCGCACGGAGATGATCAGCACGATCTTCGGCCGCGACAAGACGCTCGGCGGCACGGTTACGCTCGACGGCAAGGACATCACCGGCCTTTCCACCAAGCGGATTCTGCAGGAGGGCATCAACTTCGTGCCCGAAGACCGCCACTACCACGGCCTGTTCAAGATCCGCTCCATCTCTTCCAATACCTCTTCGGCGCTGCTGAGCTCCAGGGAAATGGGCAGGGTGGACATGAACCGCCGGCACCAGCGCGAGATCTCGCAGCAGTATGCGGACAAGTTCCGCACCAAGATCGTCTCTCTGGAGGATCTCATCGGCAGCCTGTCGGGCGGCAACCAGCAAAAGGTGGTTATCTCCCGCGCGTTGTCCACCCGCCCCAAGGTCGTCATCCTTGACGAGCCCACCCGCGGCATCGACGCCGCCGCCCGCAGCGACGTATACAGCATCATCCGGCAGCTCAAGGAGGAGGGCGTGGCCGTGCTGATGGTTTCCTCCGATATCGAGGAGGTCGTGGAGCTGGCGGATCGCGCAATCACCATCTTCCAGGGCCGGATCAACGGCGAGTTCAGCCACGATGAAATCTCTCAGGACGCGCTGACCAGCGCTTCCTTCGGAATCGGGCATGAAAGGGTGGTTGCCAAATGAGCAAAGTCAAGGGCCTGTTCAAAGCCAGGTGGATGTCGAGCCTGATTTTTCTCTTGCTGCTGTTTCTGATCACCGGCGTTGCGGAGCCTGATTTCCTCAGCTATTCCAACATCATCAGCTGCTTCAACACCGCGACGATGTACACGCTCCTGGCCATCGGCATCGCCTTTGTCATCATGACCGGCGAGATCGACGTATCCATCGGCTCCACGCTGGGGCTGTCCGCCGCCATGACCGGTCTGATCGCCAAGCAGGACGGCAGCATCGGCGTGATGCTTCTGGCCGTCGTCGCAACCGGCGCCGTAATCGGCCTGATCAACGGCGTGGGCGTGGCCTGCTTCGGCGTTCCGTCCCTGATCTTCACGCTGGGCACCAACAGCGTCGTCCGCGGCATGATCTACATCCTCTCCGACGGCCGCACGGTGGAAAACTTCGGCGGCTCGCTGGCCAGCTACGGAAACCTCACCCTCTTTGCGGAGATTACCCTGTACTACGCCCTCGCCGTGCTGCTGGTCGCCGTGGCCCATATCGTGCTGACCAAAACCCGCAAGGGCAAGTACTTCATCGCGGTGGGCGACAACGCGGGCGGCGCCAACCTGGTGGGCATCTCCGTAACGGGCACCAAGCTTTTGGCCTACGTGCTCTGCGGCGTGTTCGCGGGCCTGGGCGGCTTCGTGTTCGCCTCCAAGTACGGCCAGGTCATGACCGTCGCCGGCAACGGCTACGAAATGACCGCCATCGCAGCCTGCGTGCTGGGCGGCATCTCGCTGTCCGGCGGCCTGGGCAACATGGTGGGCGCGGCCATCGGCGCGGTGATCATGTCCTCCATCAGCCGTCTGTTGGTCTTTATCGGCCTGCCGTCCACCTATGACAACACCATCACCGGCATTATGCTCATCGTGATTGTCGTAATCGACGCGCTGACCCAGCGCCGTTCCATCGAAATGGCCAGAAGAAAGCGTCTCCTGTCCAGAACGGCGGAAACCGCTGCGGAAGGAGAGTGCCAGGCATGAAGGCCGTGAAAAAGATTTTCAAGCACTGGGAAATGTTCCTGCTGGTGTTTCTGGTTCTGGAGTTTGTGATCTTCGGCGCGGTGAATCCCAAGTTCCTGCGTCCGCAGTCCATCATGAACAGCATCGTCAACTACATCAGCGTCTGCATCATCGCGCTGTTCGTCACGCTGGTGATGATCACCGGCGGCATCGACATCCAGGCCGCCTCCATCATCGGCCTGACCAGCATCATCCAGGGCTACCTGTGGAGCGATCTGGGCGTGAACATCTGGGTCGCCGTGCTCCTGGCGATCGTGGTGGCCGCGATCTGCGGCGGCCTGTCCGGCTTCTTCATCGCCTATTGCGGCGTGCAGCCCATGGTGGTCACGCTGGGCGGCAGCTTCCTGTATTCGGGCCTTGCGCTGCTGGTTTCCGGCATGTCCGCCACCCCTGCCTATCAGGGCATCAGCGGCTTTCCGTCCAAGGCGGAGGACGGCTCGTTCATCGACTACCGCTTCCTGGGCAAGGGCGAGCTGCTGGGCGTGCCCATGCCGATCGTTATCTACGTGGTGCTGATCGTGCTGTGCGTATGGCTTCTGCACCGCACCAAGTACGGCGAGCGCCTCTACCTCATCGGCGTCAACCAGCAGGCCGCCGAGTATTCCGGCATCAACACCCGCATGACGATCCTGAGCACCTACGTGCTCTCCGCCGTAAGCGCCGCCCTGGCCGGCACGATCCTGACCTCCAACGTCAACTCCGCCAAGTACAACCTCGGCTCCGGCTACACGCTGGCCATCATCACCGCCGTGGTGCTGGGCGGCACGCTCAACACCGGCGGCAAGGGCAGCATTTTGGGCACGGTGCTGGCGTCGCTGATCATCTGCATCCTGCGCTACGGCCTGCCCCTGTGCTTTGACGTGAGCACCCAGAACCTGGACCTGCCGGTCGGCATCATCCTGGTGCTGGTGGTGCTGGGCCGCGAGATCGCCGGCCGGGGCATGATCGCCAAGGCGATCCGCACCTTCAAAAAGTCGGCCGCCGCCTGACGAAACGCATTTCATGGGACGTTGTCCGACGTCCCTTGAGATAATAAAAAAACAGGAGGAACCCAACCATGAAAAAGATCCTTGCGATGATCCTTGTGCTGTGCATGGCGCTCACGCTGGCCTCTGCCGCCGTGGCCGAGGGCAAGAGCCCCGTGGACGGCATGACGGTGGCCTTCATCCCGAAGGTTTCCGGCAACTCTTTCTTCGAAGCTGCTAACGACGGCGCGCAGAAGTACGCCGAGGAGTGGGGCCTGACCGTTGACTACATCGGCTCTCCCGACGCTTCCGTGACCACCCAGCTGGAGCTCATCCAGCAGGCCATCGACAAGGGCGTGGACGCCATCTGCATCTCCGCCGTTGACGCCACCGCTCTGGACGAGAAGCTGATGGAAGCGCAGGACGCCGGCATCTATGTCAGCACCTGGGACTCCGACGTTTCCCCCAACGCCCGCGCGCTGATGGTTTCCCAGGGCACCGCGGACGTGCTCGGACCCATGCTGGTTGAAATGGGCGTCGAGTCCCTCAAGGAGCGCGGCGTGGACGTCGAAGGCGCCGTGAACTATGTGTGGCACTTCTCCAACCCCAGCGTGGCTGACCAGAACTCCTGGTACGTCGCCGGCGAGGAGTACATCAAGGAAAACTACCCCAACTGGGTCGCCGTCAACGAGCCCTACTACAGCAACCAGGATCCCGCTCAGTCCGTGAGCGTGGGCGAGGCCATCTTCGAGGCCTATCCCGACATCGACCTGATCATCTGCAACGACTCCACCGCTCTGCCCGGCCAGTGCGGCGCCGCCCAGAACAAGGGCCTGACCGCTGAGGACGTGACCATCACCGGCTTCTGCCCGCCCTCCGGCATGACCACCTATCTGGAGAACGGCATCTGCACCCGTTGGGGTCTGTGGGATTGCGGCATCCAGGGCGCCATGGGCTGCTACCTGGCCGCCTATGTGTCCGCCGGCAACACCGTGAAGGTGGGCGACGTGGTGACCATCCCCGGCATCGGCGATGTGACCATCCTTGCCAACGGCGATCTGGTCGAGGGCCAGGAGACCGCTCCGGAGAACAACGGCGTTGTGCTGCTGCCCGAGCGCGTTGTCTTCACCGCCGAGAACGTTGCGGACTATCCGTTCTGATCGTCTCCTAGAAACCAACCAAGGGAGAGGAAGCGCCTTCGGGCGCTTCTCCTCCCTTTCATGGCGCACGCGGGCGGACAGCCGCTCGCAGCGTCCACACTGAACGACCGACTGACAGCTACTTACTTCAAGGAGGGTTTTCAACATGGCTGATAAAGACGGATTGAAGATTGCGAAGGACTATCATGTGGGCGAGGCGTTCGCCACCCAGGGCAGCTTTTACGTCAAGGGCGCCAACAACCTGGACTGGGGCATGAAAAAGCACCTGAGCAACATCTTCGACCCCAAGAGCGGCAACACCGTGATGTTCGCCTTCGACCATGGCTACTTCATGGGCTCCACCGCGGGCCTGGAGCGCCTGGACTTGGTCATCCCCAAGCTGATGCCCTATGTGGACTGCCTGATGGGCACCCGCGGCGCGCTGCGCACCTGCGTGCCCCCGGAAAACCGCAAGGCCATCGCCCTGCGCGTCTCCTCCGGCTCCAGCATGCTCAACGACGACCTGAGCCATGAGGTCGTGGCCGTGGACATTGAGGACTCCATCCGCATGAACGCCGACTGCATGGCCGTGCAGACCTTCATCGGCGCGGACGGACAGCTCGCCAGCATCGACAACCTCAGCCGCGTGATCAACGCCGGCTTCCGCTACAGCATCCCCACGCTGGGTGTGGTTGCCGTGGGCAAGGACATGGAGCGCACCGACCGCTTCTTCAAGCTCGCCACCCGCATCGTGGCCGAGATGGGCGTGCAGCTGGTCAAAACCTACTACTGCGACAACTTTGAGGAGATCGTGGCGGCCTGCCCGGTGCCCATCGTGGTGGCCGGCGGCAAGAAGCTGCCCGAGGCCGACGCGCTGACGATGGCCTACCGCAGCATTCAGGGCGGCGCTCGCGGTCTGGATATGGGCCGCAACATCTTCCAGAGCGAGCACAGCGTAGAAATGGCCCAGGCCATCCGCAAGATCGTGCACGAGGGCTACACCGACAAGGAAGCCTACGAGTTCTATCAGGATCTGATTCACTGATTCGGACGTGGATCGCGCAAAACGGGCTGCTCCGGCGGCGGGACCTTCCCCGCTCCGGGGCAGCCCCTTTGCAAAGGCATGGGCCGCGGCGCGGCCTGCCGGCCTGCCGCACGCCAATGAATATGGAAAAGAGGGATAAGGTATGCTCAAAGGGATTTCCCCCATTGTGACCCCCGAACTGCTCAGGATCATCGACGAGATGGGCCACGGCGACGAGTTGGTGCTGGCCGACGGCAACTTCCCCGCCGCCTCCATTGGCAAGCGCTGCGTGCGCATGGACGGCCACGGCGGCGCGGAGGTCATGGCGGCGCTGATGCCCCTGTTCCCGCTGGACGACTTCGTGGATGCGCCCCTGTGCGTGATGGAGGTGCCCGACGGGATGTTCCCCGGCAACGTCGCTCCCATCTGGGAGCGTTTCCAGCAGGCGGCGGACACGGACCTGCCCGGCGCGCACATGGAAAAGATGGAGCACGACGCCTTCATGGACCGTGCCCGCGCGGCCTACGCGGTGGTTCAGACCGGCGAAACGGCCCTGTATGGCAACATCATTCTCCGCAAGGGCGTGGTGCGGCTCTAAGCCGCCGCGCCGGGCAAACGCCCCCGGACCGCGAATGCGATCCGGGGGCGTTTTTAGCAGTTTTTCCAAAGCCTTACGCGTTAAGCTCGTCGGCCAGCATCGCCGCAGCTTCCCGCACCAGGCGCGGGCAGGGGCGCTTTGCGTAGTATTCGGGGTCGCGCTCGCTGGGCATGTTGGCAGGGTCGATGCCCGCGCGCTCCAGCAGCGGCCGGCAGTCGATGGCCGCCTCCGCCTCGCGGAAGCGCTCCGCCATGCGCTGGATGGCAGCATACTCGGCCTTCTTCCCCTCTTTTTCCTCGGGCCGGTCATAGCCGCGCAGCATCCCGTAGACCATGGCCATGCCGCTGACGGCTCCGCACACGCCGCGCAGGCCGCCCAAGCCGCCGCCAAAGCCGCTGGACAGGCGGGCTGCCGTCTGCATCTCCAGCCCCATTTCCTGCACATAGGCCAGTACCACGCTCTGCGCGCAGTTGTAGCCCTCGCGGAACAGCGCCTCCGCGCGCGCCGCTTTTTCCTCCCTGTCGATGCGCATGGCGTCCTCCTTACCTGGCGGCCCGGGCAGGCAGCTCATACACAGCGTCGGCAATCTTGTCCAGCCAGTCGCCGTTAAACAGTTCAATCATGCCCTTGTCGATGCCGCCCGCCAGCTTGGGGTCGATAGGCAGCTGGGCCGTGAGCGGAATGTTGTAGCGCTGGGCGATCTCCGCCACATGGCTCTTGCCGAACAGTTCCACGTGCTTGCCGCAGTCGGGGCAGGCCACGTAGCTCATGTTCTCCACCAGCGCCATGACGGGAATCTCCATCATCCCGGCCATCTTGAGCGCCTTTTCCACGATCATCTCCACCAGCTCCTGCGGGGTGGAAACCAGAATCACGCCGTCCACGGGGATGGTCTGGAACACGGTGAGCATCACGTCGCCCGTTCCCGGAGGCATGTCGATGAACAGCACGTCCTTGTCGCCCCAGATCACGTCGGTCCAGAACTGGCCCACCGCGCCCGCGATGACCGGACCGCGCCAGACCACGGGGTCGGAGTCGTTGTCCAGAAGCAGGTTCAGGCTCATCACGTCGATGCCCGTCTTGGTCTTGACCGGCAGGATGCCCGCGTCGGTCCCCATGGCCTTTTCCTTGATGCCAAACGCCTTGGGAATGGAGGGACCCGTGATGTCCGCGTCCAGGATACCCACCTTCAGGCCCTGGCGCTGCGCCAGCACCGCCAGCATCGAGGTGACCAGGCTCTTGCCCACGCCGCCCTTGCCGCTGCACACGCCTACAACTTTTTTGATGTGTGATAGTTCATGGGGCTTGGCCAGCAGGCTTTCCGGCTCAATGCGATTGCCGCAGCTCTGGCTGCAGGTGGAACAATCGTGCGTACATTCGCTCATGTTGATGATTCCCCTCTTTTTTGTTGTTCGGAGCCGTCCACAGGATGGCCGCAAAGCACGCAGATCATGCGCGCCGCCTCGCGGATGAGGCTATCCAGCGGCTGCTTGCCCACGCCCGCGATCATCAGTCCGCAGCGCTCCAGGGGCACCAGCACCTTCTGCGCCTCGCTGAGGCTGACGGCCGCCGCGACGGCCGGCGAGATCTCGCCCAGCATGGCGTTGGCGTGCAGAATGCCCGTCACGCCGGCGATCACGTCGGCATGGCGGCATTGGTAGCGGATGGCGCTTTCGCCGGTGGCGCCCAGATCCGCGCCCGCGCGCAGCATGGCCGCGGTGGCCTGCGCGTTGGTGCCTGTGGCGATGACCTCCTGCTCGGGCGCAAGCCGCTTCACAGCGGCGATCAGGCTCTTGCCCACGCCGCCGCCCTGCCCGTCAATCACCAAAAGCCGCATGTGGTTCCCCCTCTGTGCCGGGCCGGTCAGGCCCATGGCTGGCTCTCCAGGGCGATATCCGCCCCACTTTTGATATCATACGCCTCTATGTAGCTTTTTTCAAGAGGAATCCAGCGGGTTTGAAAGGTAAAAAACCGCTCTCCCTCCCGCATGCGCAGGCGTTTGATCCGCTCTTCCTCCGCCGTGTGGACATAGACGCGCAGGGCGCCGAGCGCCGCATATGCCTGCGCAAACGCCGGATGATGGCTGTAGCTGCCTTCGATCACCGCAACCGGCGCGGCGCGGTGCAGGCGATCCACCCATGCGCCACTCCGGCAGTCGTAGCGCCGGTAAGCCACGTCGCCGCCGCGCATCAGGCCCGCGAGCACCTCGTCCCGGAAGCGCTCGTAATGCACGTTGCCGCCCGGCTGCCTGAGCCTTTCCTCCGTGCGCAGCGCCGGAGGCAGAAAGAAGTCGTCCATGCGGATGGGCCGCGTATGGTACAGCGCGGCCAGCGCGTCCGCCAGCGTACTCTTGCCCGACCCGCAGGGCCCGTCCAGCACCACGAGCGCCCGGCCGGTTTCGGCCAGGAGCCGCTCGATCCGTATCACCACGGGCACGAGCGTGCCCAGATCCTCGCAGACCACGCGATACGCCGGGGCGTAGGCTGCGCGGTATGCGGGGCTGTGGCTCACCGGCGTGTGGCCGTCCCAGCCGCCGAGAAACGCCTCCAGGCTTTCCTCCGAAAACGGCGTCTCCCCCGCGCGGGCCAGCTCCCGCAGGGCTTCCAGCCCGGCATTCATCGCCGCCTCGCCCCCCAGGGGCTGCGCCATGGTCACGCGCATCATGCCCGCGATTCGCTCCGGCGGCAGCTCCCGCACGGCGGGCGCGGCGAGGTTCAGCCGGCCCAGGCCACCCCCGATGGGCGTCAAGGCCGGCACATCCCTGCACGCGGCGGCATGCGCCAGCTCCTCTTCCACCCACCCCGCACAGTCCCCCGACAAAAGATGGCCGCAGCCAAACGCGCTCTGATACACGAGCTTGACTGCGTCCACAGGCTCCATTCGCGGAGTCTCCGATATTCGCTTTTTCAAAAGCGCCTTCTTCATGGCCGTTGCTTCAATTCTCCTTCAGCGGAATCAGCCGGGCGCGCTCCAGCGCCATCACGATCAGCGGCACCAGCACCACCTGCAAAACCATGCCCGGCCACGCGTTGACAAAGCCGCCCATCCAGAACGCGGCCAGCGCGAAGCGGCTCTGCGTCAAAAGCGCGTAGATCAGCCAGCTGGCCAGACCCCACACCGCGCGTCCCGCCAGCATGGCTCCGATCAGCGCGACATACACGCGCCCCCGGCCCGGGCGCAGCCGCTGGTACAAAAGGCCCGCCACCGCGCCGTATCCGGCCATCTCAAAGGCCATGGCCAGCGCCGTGGGCACCAGCGGCGGCATGCCCAGCAGCAGGCTGCGCGCGATGGGCAGCACAAAGCCCACCATAAGTCCCCACGGCCACCCGCAGACAAAGCCGCAGATCAGCGCGGGCAGATGCAGGGGCAAGAGCATGCTGCCCACCTCCGGAATTTGCCCCGTCAGAAAGGGCAGCACAAAACCGATAGCCAGAAACAGCGCTGAGAGCACCAGGCGGATTATTTGGTTTTTTTGCATTTTTACCGATTCCTTCCTTTGCGTTTGCATGGTCGCCCAAAAGCCCACTTCCTTCTTCGGAAGGAAAAGCGGCGCCTTCGTGACATCCGCGTTTAGCAAAGGGCTTAGGGTATTATAGCATATGGCGCGGCTTTTGTAAAGCGCGCGGCGGAATTGACAGATGCCACCCGTCATGGTATCCTTAGGTATCTTTCCCGGCGGCACGCGGCGCGTCCGGCGGCATATGCTGATAAGGCGCGCACTGTTTGGGAAATCTGTTTTTGTGTCCTAGAGAAACAAGGAAGCGGGGTTACGTCATGCAGCAATATCGGGTCGGCATCATCGGCGCAACGGGCATGGTCGGGCAGCGGTTCACGCTGCTTCTCAAGGAGCACCCCTGGTTCAAAGTCACGTGCGTGGCGGCTTCCAGCCGCAGCGCGGGAAAGCCCTATGCCGAGGCCGTATCGGGCCGCTGGGCCTTCCCCGGCACGCCGGTTCCCGAGGCAATCGGCCGTCTGACGGTGATGGACGCCGCCGACGTGGAGAGCGTGGCCCGGCTGGTGGACTTTGTGTTCTGTGCCGTGGATATGAAAAAGGAGGACATCCGCGCCCTGGAGGAGCGCTACGCCAGGGCCGAGGTGCCCGTCGTCAGCAACAACAGCGCCAACCGCCACACCCCCGACGTGCCCATGCTGATTCCCGAAATCAACGGCGCGCACGCCGCCGTGATCGAGGCGCAGCGCCGGCGGCTGGGCACGCGCGCCGGCTTCATCGCCGTCAAGCCCAACTGCTCCATTCAGAGCTATGTGCCCGCGCTCTGGCCGCTTCTGGACTTCGAGCCGCAGGCGGTCACGGTATGCACCTATCAGGCCATCAGCGGCGCGGGCAAGACGTTTGAAACCTGGCCGGAGATGATCGACAACGTCATCCCCTACATCGGCGGCGAGGACGAAAAAAGCGAGCGCGAGCCGCTCAAGATTTTCGGCCATGTGGAAAACGGCGCCATCGTGGATGCCAAATCCCCGGTCATCAGCGCACAGTGCCTGCGCGTGGCCGCCTCCGACGGGCATATGGCGGCCGTGAGCGTCAAGTTCGGCCGCAAGCCCACCCGCGAGGAGATCCTGTCGCGCTGGGACAGCTGCAAGCCCGCCACGCTGGGGCTGGACCTGCCCTCCGCCCCGAAGCGGTTCCTTCATTATTTTGAGGACCCCGCCCGTCCCCAGACCCGGCTGGACCGGGACACCGAGGGCGGCATGGCCATCTGCCTGGGCCGTCTGCGCGAGGACCCGGTGATGGATTACAAATTCGTCTGCCTCAGCCACAACACCCTTCGCGGCGCGGCGGGCGGCGGCGTGCTGAGCGCCGAATACCTGTGCAAACTGGGGTATATTCCCCATAAGGATCTCTGATTGACGGGAGGTTTTGAGCATGAAGCATGAACCCCTGTTCCGTGGCAGCGCGGTGGCGCTGGTCACGCCCCTCAAGGGCGGCAAGGCGGACGTGGAGGCCATTCACCGCCTGGTGGAAATGCATGTGGATAACGGCACGGCAGCCATCGTCGCCTGCGGCACCACCGGCGAACCCGCCACGTTGACCCCCGACGAGCGCGAGCTGGTCATCCGCGAGGTGGTTGCCGCCGCGCGGGGGCGCGTGCCGGTCATCTGCGGCACGGGCAGCAACTGCACCCAGACCGTGATCGACACCGAGCGCCGCTACCGGAGTCTCGGCTGCGCGGCCCAGCTGGTGGTAACCCCCTATTACAACAAAACGACCCAGGAGGGGCTTTATGCCCACTTCATGGCCGTCGCCGAGCACACGGAGCTTCCCATCGTGCTCTACAACGTGCCCGGCCGCACGGGGCTGGACATCGCGCCCGAAACCATCGACCGCCTGGCGGAAAGCGGCCGCTTCGTAGCCCTGAAGGAAAGCAGCTACGACCTGCCCCGCGTGATGGAGAAAATCAGCGCCATGCGCGGCAGGCTCACGTTGTATTCCGGCAACGACGACATGATCTATCCCCTGCTGGCCCTGGGCGCGGAGGGCGTCATCTCGGTGCTGGCCAACGTGGCGCCCGCCTACGTGAGCGGCATGACCGGCGCCTATTTCTGCGGCAACACGGATCAGGCGCTCGCCATGCAGACCGAATGCCTGCCGCTGGTGCGGGCCCTGTTCAGCGAGGTCAGCCCCATCCCCTGCAAATACGCCATGGAGCTCTTGGGCCTGTGCGGGGGCGAGCTGCGCCTGCCGCTCATCGGCGCGGGCGAGGCCACGCGGCGCAAGCTGCGCGAGGCGCTGGTTCAAATGGGGATTCTGATTGCCTGAGGGAAGCAAGGGGAGGTACGGGAGCATGAGAATCATCATTGGCGGAGCGCTGGGGCGCATGGGCCGCGAGCTGGCGCTGGCGGCGGAGGGCGCGGGCGTGGAGGTGACCTGCGGCGTAGATGTGGCCTACGCGGGTCAGGCGGCCGCGTTTCCCATCGTCACGGGGTTTGAGCGCATCCGAGAGAGCGCCGATGTGCTGATTGATTTTTCCCGGCCGGACGCGCTGCCGGAGCTTTTGCAGGCCGCGCTCGCCCGCCGCATGCCCGTGGTGCTGTGC
The DNA here is from genome assembly GCA_944349545.1 of uncultured Eubacteriales bacterium. GTDB lineage: Bacteria > Bacillota > Clostridia > Christensenellales > Aristaeellaceae > Limiplasma. Next base: position 4,224 of record CALVNG010000047.1, on the reverse strand, counting down.
GCCACGGGCTATACGGACGTGGAGCTGGACGAAATCCGCGTAGCCGCGCAAACGCTGCCGGTGCTGCGCAGCGCCAACATGAGCCTGGGCGTCAACGTGCTCAGCGAGCTGGTGAGCATGGCCGCCCGCACGCTGGAGGGCTTCGACGTAGAGATCGTGGAGAAGCACCACCGCATGAAGGTCGACAGCCCCAGCGGCACCGCGCTGATGCTCTATGAATCCGTGCAAAAAGAAAAAGGGTCCGAAGCGAACCCAGTTTACGGACGTTATGGCCGCACCCAGAAGCGCGCGACCGGCGACGTGGGCATCCACGCGGTACGCGGCGGCACGGTGACGGGCGAGCACGAGGTAGGCTTTTACGGAAACGGCGAGCAGCTGCTGCTTACGCATCGCGCCGAAAGCCGCGCTCTCTTTGCTCAGGGAGCGCTCAAGGCCGCCGCCTATCTTTTGGACAAGCCTGCCGGACTCTACTCCATGCGCGACGTGGTGCGCGATATGCTCGCCTGATTGCTTCACTTGTCGGGGTTCCAGTCGGACAAATGCTCCTGCAGAGTACTCAGAATTTCCCGAATGACCAGACGACGGTTGGGGTCCATGAGCGTGGAGGGATTCTCCTCGTCGGGGCTGCCCTCAAGGCTTCCCGCCAGGAGATAGTCAACGCCGACCCCCAGCGCGTTGGACAGCGCCACCAGCGTTTCCAGGCTTGCCTTGCGGGTGCCGCGCTCCACATGTCCCACAAAGGATGTGCTCACGCCAATCCGGTCCGCCAGCTCCTGCTGCGTCAGGCCGATCAGCTGCCGCTGCTTGCGCACGCGCTTGCCCAGATCCATATAGTCCATCGTCTGTCCCCCCTCGTTTGCGTCACGATTGGTTTAACTATATCAACGTGCCAACGCTGTGAAAAAGTCCTTTGAGTCACTTTTTGCAACTTATAGAATGAATATCGTCCCTTTAGGCACTCTTTTCAGCCAAATTAAGAAAGCGCTCCCAACTTGTGGTACAACAAAAAGCGGCCGGGCAGCTCGGATAGCCGCGCGCCGCGACATACTCGTTTGCAACTCGTCAGAAGCGCGGCCGGCTTCCCGCACAGGAAACCGGCCGCGTCGGTAAGCCAAAAAAGCCCGCTCATGCCGGCCTTTTCCGCCAAATGCATCACATGTTTGCGCTCATGAACGCAAATTCCCAGCCCGCCCGGCGCCGGAAGGCAGCGTGTGCCCTGAGGCGCGAAGGGAAGCGTCAGCCCTGTGGGCTGTTGGGCCAAAGGCCCAAAGCGGCCCGCAGGCATGAGCAAATACAAGGGCTGCGCGCAGAACGCCGATATTTGCGAGGGAGCAAAACGAGCGGAGAGAGCGGCCTGCGCGCCCTCCGCGAAGCTTGAGGTTTTCTCCGAACCTCCCGGAAGGGTCTTTTGAAAGCCTGAAGCGCCGCCCTTTCAGCAGGGGCGCTCCTTGCCGAAGAAGCAGATGGCCACCGTGCCGGGGCCGCAGTGGGCGCCGATCACCGGGCCCACATAATAGGTCTGGATCTCTCCCAGGGCGGGCACGCGCTCCCTGAGCATGGATTCCAGGCGGGCGGCATCCTCAGGGGCGTCCGCGTGCAGGATGATGGTCATGGCCTGGGCGGGGTCGTCGATGTTCTCGGCGGCCTTGTCCGCGATCAGGCGCAGCGCCGCCTTGCGGCCGCGCACCTTTTCGGAGCTGACCAGCTTGCCCGCGCGGTTCTCGGTGATGATGGGCTTGAGGTCCAGCATGGTGCCCACGGTGGCCGCCATCGCGCCGATGCGGCCGCCGCGGCGCAGGTACTTGAGATCATCCACGGTAAACCAGGCCTGGGCGCGCAGCTTGTTGGCCTCCAGCCACCCGGCGACCTCGTCCATGCTCTTGCCCTGGCGGTAGAGCTCATGCGCCTTGAGGATGAGGATGGTCTGCGGGGCGGAGATGCTCAGGGTGTCCACCACCGTCATGCGGCGGTCGGGATATTTGGCCAGCAGTTCCTCGCGGGCGGCGTACACGTTGTTGATCGTGCCGGACAGCTGGCTGGAAAACGCCACGAACAGGATGTCCTTTCCGTCCTTGAAGCAGGGCTCGAAATATTCGATATACGCCGCCGTCGGCAGCAGGGAGGTGACCGGCGCCGCCCCGGCGCGCATGTTGTCGAAGTATTCCTTCTGTCTGCCGCTGCGTCCCAGGTCGTCAAAGTATTCCTTTCCGTCCAGGATGTAGGGCATGTACACCATGGTCATATCCAGTTCGTCCACATAGCGAAAGGGCAGGTCGGAATCGGAGTCGGTCATAAATACGTACGGATTCATGCGTAACCTCCTTTGGGAAGAAGTGGGCCGATCGGCCCGATCAGTTCTGATGATACGCTGTTATTGTACCCTGTCCGTTCCATTTTTGCAAGCGGCTCACCTCCTTTTGCAGCGGTCCGGGCCGCTTGTTTCCCGTTTCCAAATATGGTACACTGAAAGCAGAAAATCGCGCGGGGAAAGGAGCGGATGCTTGATGCGCGCCGTTTGCTCCCGCCGCGGGCAAAATGCGCGGGTCTTGGCCTATGCGCTGCTCGTCGCCGCGGCGGTGCTGTTTTTTTGCTCCAAGTCCTCCTTCGGCTATCCCATCAACGACTGGTCCGACGCCAATATCTACTTCACCATCGGCAAGGGCATGACGCGGGGGCAGGTGGTCTACCGCGACCTCTACGATCACAAGGGACCGCTGCTCTATGCCCTGCATGCGCTGTGCGCGCTGATCTCCTTCCGGGATTTTACCGGCGTCTACCTGATGGAGGTCTGCTTCGCGGCCCTCTTTTTGACCGGCGTGCATCGGCTGATGGTTCTTTACGGCGCGCGCCGCGCCGCCTGGCTGGCCATGCCGGTGCTGGCGCTGCTGATTTACGCCTCCGCCAGCTTCGCCCAGGGCGACAGCGCCGAGGAGCTGTGCCTGCCGCTGATGGTCTGGTCGCTCTACGGCGTTCTGCGCCATTTCCGGCGCGGCGGCGGACGCATGCCGGCGCGGGCGCTGCTGTGGCAGGGGATGCTGGCCGGTTGCGCGTTCTGGATCAAATTCACCCTTTGCGGCGTGCAGGCCGGGCTGTTCCTTGCGCTGCTGATCCATCTGGCGGCCCGGCGCGACTGGCGCGGCCTGTGGCGCTCGCTGGGCTGGCTCATCGCGGGCTTTGCGCTGTCCACGCTGCCCTGGGTCGTCTACTTCGGCGCAAACGGGGCCATCGCCGATTGGCTGGGCACCTATCTGCATGACAACCTGTTCCTGTACTCCGCCTCCGGGGAGGCTGCCGGCCTTGGGCAGCGGGCCAAGGCCATGCTGCAATGCGGCTGGGAATGGGTGCGGGACAATCCGACCTGCTCGCTGCCCCTCGCCGGCGGCCTGATCTGGTTTGCCTGGAAACGGCCCCGCCCCGAGGCGCTGGCCGTATGGCTGGCGGCGCTGGCGGGCGCGCTGGGCGTGTTTGCCGGCGGCAAGAGCTATCCCTATTACGGGCTGGCGCTGGCCGCGCTGACGCCACTGGGCCTTCTCCCGCTGGGCCGCGCACTCGAAGGCAGGCTCACGCGCCTTTCCGCAAAGGCGCTGACAGGCTGCGCCGCGGCGCTGGCGGCCGTCTGCGTGGGCCTGTGTCCGCTGCTGAGCGGCAACATGACGGCGGATTACGGCGCGTCCTTTGGCCAGCCCCGTGAGGAAACCATGCAGTACCGCATCGCCGCCTGTCTGGAGCCTGATGCAACGCTGCTCAACTACGGCTTTATGGATGCGGGCTTCTACACTGCTGCCGGACTTGTGCCGAATGTGAAATACTTTCACCAGACCAACGTGCCCCTGGAGGAAATGCTCGCAGAGCAGGAGCGCTACCTGCGCGAGGGGCTTTGCGACTATGTCATCACGCGGGGCAAGCAGCCGGAATGGATCGAGGAGCGCTACGAGCTGATCGCCGCGGAAAGCAGCCCAAACTTCTGGTATGACGCGGTTTACCTGTACCGTCAAAAATCGCTAAGCAGCCGCTAAGCCTGGCGAAAAAATTTGAAAGCAAACCTAGCCAGCGTTGACTTTTGCATGGCTGGGGCGTACAATGTCAAACTGATGGTTTTCGTGTTCTTACCTATTAAAAGGAAGGGGCCGGGCCATCGTCCGCGAGAGGAGGAGGTCCAACGTATGTTTTTCGTGTTCTTCTTGCTATGGGTGGTCTTTAACGGCCGCCTGACATGGGAGATCG
>CALVNG010000046.1 GCA_944349545.1 uncultured Eubacteriales bacterium | reverse complement strand
CGCCTGGCCGCCGCTGACGGCGGTGCTCAAGTCGCTGCTGGGCGTGGCGCCCATGTACTGGACCGTGGGCATCATTGAGGTGTTCACCTTCGTGCCCATGCTGGGCACGGGTGGGTCATACCTGGGCTTTGTGACCGGCAACCTGACCAACCTGAAGGTCCCCTGTGCGCTCAATGCCATGGAGGCCGCCAAGGTCAAGCCCGGCAGCGAGGAGGGCGAGGTTATCTCCACCATCGCCATCGCTTCCAGCTCCATCGTGACCACGCTGGTCATCGCCCTTGGCGTGTTCGGGCTGGGCTTCCTGCGCCCGGTATTGGAATCCCCCGCGCTCAAGCCCGCCTTTGACAACATCCTTCCCGCGCTCTTCGGCGCGCTGGGCGTGGTGTTCATCTCCAAAAATCCCAAGCTGGCCGCCGCCCCGCTGGCCTTTATGGTGGTGCTGTTTTTGCTAGCGCCGGGGCTTAGCTCCAGCGTGGGCGTGCTGGTGCCCGTGGGCGCGCTCATCGCCATCGGCGCGGCGCGTATCATGTACAAGCGCGGCATGCTCGGCGGCGCGCCCGCCGATGGGAAGGAGGAGCGACAATGATCGCTTTGTGGATTCTCCTTGTCATAATCCTCGCCTTTATAGCGGTGATTGTGGCGCGCGCCTGTATGTTTAATCCCGTTTCCGAGAAGAAAGTGGAGGCGGACTCCTTTTCGGTGGATACGAAGGCCGCTTCGGAGCATCTCAGACAGATGATCCGTCTCAAAACCGTGAGCAGCGTGGAGGACAGCCAGGTGGACCTGGCCGAATTTGAAAAGTTTCGCATGCTGCTGCGCACGCTGTATCCGCATGTGTACGCCGCGTGTGAATACAGCGAGGTCGGCAAACACGGCATGCTGCTGAAATGGCCGGGCCACAGCGCAGAGCAGCCCTCCGTGCTCATGGCGCATTACGACGTGGTGCCCGCCGATCCCGACGAGTGGGACGAGCCGCCCTTTGAGGGAATCGTAAAGGGCGGCGAATTGTGGGGCCGCGGCACGCTGGACACCAAAGGCACGCTGATGGGCGTGATGGAAGCCGCCGAAAGCCTGATCGCGCGCGGTTTTACACCGCAAAGCGACGTGTATTTCGCCTTTGGCGGGGATGAGGAGGTCATGGGCGGCGACGCGCCCGCCATCGTTGCGGAGCTGGAGCGCCGCGGCGTGCATCCCGCCTTTGTGCTGGACGAGGGCGGCGCAATCGTGGAAAAGGTGTTCCCCGGCGTGGACCATCCCGCCGCGCTGATCGGCATCGCGGAAAAGGGCAGCGCTTTCCTGGACCTGACCGCCGTGGGCAAGGGCGGCCATGCCAGCGCTCCGCCCGCGCGCCAGAGCGTGGGCGTGCTGGCCCGCGCGCTGGACCGTATCGTCTCCCATCCCATGCCCTTTGTGCTGACTCCACCCGCGCGGGAGCTGTTTGATCTGATGGGCCGTCATTCCTCCTTCGTCTACAAGCTGATCTTTGCCAACCTGTGGTGCTTTCGTCCCGCGCTGGACCTGATCTGCAAAAAGAGCGGCGGCGAGCTCAACGCCCTGGTGCGCACCACCTGCGCCCTCACCCGCCTGTCCGGCGCGGAGGCGTACAATGTGCTGCCCAACCAGAGCCGCGCGGGCGTCAACGCGCGCGTGATCTGCGGAGAAACCGTCGAATCCGTGCGCCGGCGCATGGAGCGCACCATCGCAGATCCGGACGTGCGCGTAACCGTGGTGGAGGGCAACGACCCCTCTCCCGTCTCCCCCACCTCCGGCGAGCCGTGGGAGCGCCTGTCCGCCGCCATCCGCCAGACCTATCCGGGCGTGTTGGTCGCACCCTATCTGATGCTGGCCTGCAGCGACAGCCGCCACTACTGCCGCATCTGTTCCAACGTATACCGCTTCTCCGGCATGCCGCTGAGCAAGGAGCAGCGCGGCATGATTCACAACCGCAATGAACGCATCCCTTTGAGCCTGATTCCCGATACGGTCGCGTTCTTTGGCCGGGTGCTGGAACGCTGCTGAACCCATGAAAGGATGAGCCCGACCGATGCTCAAGCCCATTGCCCATCGCCGGGGACGGGACCGTTGGCTGTCGGCGCTGCTGGCTGCGCTGCTGATCATGGTCGTCACCTACGCGCTTTGCCGTCCCATCTATGAAACCAACGACGACAGCAGCATCGTCGCCGCCGCCAGCGGCGCGGTGACGGGCGTGCCCTATGCGGGCAACGGCTTCACCTCCTACCTCTACGGCGCGCTGCTGGCGGGGCTGTTTTCGCTGAACGCGGATCTTCCCTGGCACGCGCTGTTTCTGATGGGGACGGCATTCCTTTCTCTGGCGGCGCTGATCAAGTGCTTCGCCTGCGCCGGAGAGCGGTTCAGCGTGCCGGCCGTCGTGCTGTGGTCCGTTTTGGGCGGGCTGTACGCAGGGGTGCTCATGCCCTATGTGGCCATGCTGCAATTCACCACCATCGCCGCCATGGCGGCTACCGGAGGAATAACCCTGCTGCTGGGTGCGGGCTGCGGCAGAGGACGCGCCGCCCGCTTTGAGCGAGGAATTGCCGCGGTGCTGCTTTTGTGCGCCTTTGGACTGCGGGTGCAAAGCCTGTGGGCCGGGCTGCCGCTGCTGGCAGGCTATGGCGTGCTGGCGTGGCTGGAATCCCCCCGTACCGGCTGGAAAACCGCGTTGTGCTGCGGGGCGGCCCTCGCGCTGCTGGGACTCCTCACAGCGGCTGACGGCGCGCTCTACCGGCGCAACGAGGCGGGCTGGGATGCCTTTTGCGCCTACAACGACCGTTTGAGCGACCTGCTGGACTACAACAACACCGATCTGGTGGACGAGCTGGCCGCCGAGGCGGCGGGCTGGCCCCCCTGGACCACCTACATGGTGCGCAACTGGTATCAGCTGGACGAACGCATGACCCTGGACAGCCTGACCGCCCTGACCGACGCTATCGCTGCTTCCAGGTCCGCGCCCACGGCTGTTTCCCTGCTGCGCGCCACGGGGAGCGTGCTTCTCAACTACCCCATGCTCGCCTGCACGCTGGCGGGATTCGGGCTGCTCGCGCTTTGGGCGCTCCTCTCACTGGCGGCGCGCAGGCGCCTGTGGGGCTGCCTGGCCATCATGGCCCCGGCGGCGTACCTGCTTGTATTTGTAGCCTACTTTTACGGCGTGCTGGGCCGTCTGCCGGAGCGGGCGGCCTTTACCGCCGCCTGTCCCTGCTATGTGCTGCTGGCTCTGTCCTGTCTGCGGGCCTTTGCGCCGGACGTATCGCGCGCCAAGCTTTCCCGTCGCCTGGGTACCGTCGCCGCCTGCGCGCTTATGCTACTGTGCGCCGTTCCCGCCGCCTGCGAAGCGTCCGAGCGTTTACCCCTGCGGTGGCAGGAACAGTCGCGCGACGCCGCCCGCGCCCTCTCCGGCCGGATGTGTGCCTATGCCTGCGCGCATCCCGACCGCGTCTACGTGACCGACGCGCCGCTGGACCACGATCCGTTCTACGTCTACGGCGATGCGCTGCCCGTCAACCTGATCGAATGGTGCAACGGCATGTTCCACTCGCCCATGTATCGGGAAAAGCTGCGCGTACTTGGATTTGATGCTTTCACCTCACGCACGCTGCTGGAAGAGGGAGTGTACCTGCTGCTGAGCGGTGAGGGAGTGCTCAACAACCTCAGCGGCTATCTGGCTGCCGAATACGGCCCGGTTTCCACGCAGACGCTCTTTCAGGGCGACGGTTTTGTGGAATGTGCGATCCGCCCTGCGCATTAAGTGGCAAAAGCGCAGAAAAAGCGGGTAAAATTGCGGATTTTCCTATTGACAGCCCGTCCTGGATTTAGTAAAATATTCGTTGGCATCAATAGACTCCGCCAGCCCCGGAATGCTATTGGAACCCGCGTGCGTTTGCTGACCATCAAATGCCGCAAAAGACACAACCCCTTGAAGGAGGATACCGACTTGAATACCTACATGGCAAAGGCCTCCGATGTACAGCGCAAATGGTACATCGTGGATGCCGAGGGCGTGGTGCTGGGCCGTCTGGCCAGCCAGGTCGCCAGCATCCTGCGCGGCAAGAATAAGCCTACCTATACGCCCCATGTGGACACCGGCGATTACGTGATCGTCATCAATGCGGACAAGGTCATTCTGACCGGCAAGAAGCTGGACCAGAAGATTTACTACAAGCACAGTGGTTTTCCGGGCGGCCTGAGCGAGACCCCCTATCGCCGCCTTCTCAACGAGAAGCCCGAGTTTGTGATTCAGCACGCCGTCATCGGCATGCTGCCCAAGGGACCTCTGGGCCGCAAGATGGCCAAGAAGCTGAAGGTCTACGCCGGCGCGGAGCATGAGCATGCCGCTCAGCAGCCCGAAACGCTGGTCATTAAGTAAGGACACGGAAGGAGCGAAACAAAATGGCGAAAGTTGAGTACAATGCCGTGGGACGTCGTAAGACGGCCATCGCCCGTGTCCGTTTGGTCGCCGGCGACGGTAAGATTCTGATCAACAAGCGCGATCTGGACGAGTATTTCGGTCTGGAAACCCTCAAGATGACGGTTCGTCAGCCCCTGGAACTGACCAAGGCCGGCGGCGACATGGACATTCTGGTGAACGTCCACGGCGGCGGTCTGAGCGGTCAGGCCGGCGCGATCCGTCACGGCATCAGCCGCGCGCTGATCAAAGCCAATCCCGACCTGCGCGAAAGCCTCAAGAAAGCCGGCTTCCTCACGCGCGACCCGCGCATGAAGGAACGCAAGAAGTACGGCCTCAAGGCTGCCCGTCGCGCTCCCCAGTTCAGCAAGCGCTGATTTTCTCTGCATATGCCGCCCTCCCCCATCCGGGGAGGGTTTTTTATATCAAAATACGGGACGGAGAGGAATCTCCGTCCCGTCGTGGCGGTCAGATGGTTCAGCGCTGCACGCGCCCGCTGCCGCTGCCCTTCATCAGGCTTTCGACCTCAGCCACACTCACGCGGTTGAAATCGCCGCCGATGGTATGCTTGAGGCAGCTGGCCGCCACGGCAAATTCCAGCGCGGTCTTTTCATCCTCATAGGTGTTGAGGCCATAGATCAAACCGCCGCCAAAGCTGTCGCCGCCGCCCACACGGTCCACGATATCGGTGATGCGGTACTTGCGGCTGAGGAAGAAGTCCTTGCCGTTGTAGAGGCAGGCGCTCCAGTCGTTGTGGTTTGCGCTCTTGGATTCGCGAAGCGTGATGGCCACGCGCTGGATGTTTGGATAGGTGTCCATGGCAAGCCTGGCGATGGCCTTGTACTGCTCGATGTTCAGTTCGCCCTCCTCCACGGAATGCGCACTTTCGGCCTTGAGCAGCAGGGACTTCTGGAAGTCCTCCTCGTTGGCAATCACGGTATCGACATACCTGACCAGCTCGGTCATCACCTGGTCGGCGGTCTTGCCGTACTTCCAGAGGTTCTTGCGATAGTTGAGGTCACAGCTCACATGCAGGCCCATGGCCTTGGCCGCCTTCACGGCCTCCAGGCTTAAATCCGCCGCGCCCTGGCTGATGGCGGGGGTGATGCCGGTCAGGTGGAACCATGCAGCGCCGTCAAATGCCTTTTTCCAGTCGATATCGCCGGGCTTGGCCTCGCAGATGGCGCTGCCCGCACGGTCGTAGATCACTTTGCTGGGGCGCTGCACCGCGCCGGTTTCCAGATAGTAAATGCCCATGCGGCCCTCCCGCCGGACGATGTTGCTCACATCCACGCCAAAGCCGCGCAGCTCCCGCACGCAGGCCTCGCCGATATCGTTCTTGGGCAACACGCTTACAAAGGCGGTGTCCATGCCGTAGTTGGCCAGGGAAACGCTCACGTTGGCCTCGCCGCCGCCAAAGGTAGCCTCCAGGCTGGGGGATTGGAAAAAGCGCTCATAACCGGGACTTTTGAGGCGCAGCATGATCTCGCCAAAGGTAACGACCTTCGCCATGATTCACTCATCCTTTCGCTTTTCTGTCAGGTTGGGGCGGATTACTTCTGCAACAGATGGATGGCAAAGCCGGCAATCTCGTCCCTGAGATAGATGGCGCGCATCTTTCCATCCCTCATGATGACGCTGCCGTCGTCAAAGGCGAAGCCTCGGCGCTCCATGTGCCAGCGCGCACGCTTGATGGAATTGCAGGCCACGGCGATGTGGCCGTGCGTGCCAAGGAAGGGAATCTTCATCACCTCGAAGCCCTCGCCTACGAAATTGGCGTTCTCGTGCTCGTCGATGGGCCAGCCCAGCAGCCTGGACAGCGTCTGCGCGTCCTTCATGGACTGCTCCGGCGTGCCGCTGTTCACGCCCACATGGCGCACCTCCAGGCCCAGCATCCTGTTCACGGCGCTGCGGGTGATGTCCTTGATGCGCTGCCAGTCCTTCCGAGCCACAGCGTCGCTGGGTGCCATCCAGCTGCCGCCGCAGGCGACGACCTTGGGGAAGGCCAGATACTCGTTGAGGTTCTGCTCATTGATGCCGCCGGTGGGCAGGAAGGTAACGCCGCCGTAGGGTGCGGACATGGCCTTGATCAGCTTGAGACCGCCCAGCGGCTCGGCGGGGAAGAACTTGACGGTTTTCAGCCCCAGGGACAGGGCCGCCTCAATGTCGCTGGGATTGGCGCAGCCGGGCACGATGGGCACGTTTTTCTCCTGGCAATAGCGCACGATTTCGGGGTTCAGTCCGGGAGAAACGATATAGGTCGCACCGGCGTTCACGGCACGGTCCACCTGATCCTTTGTCAGCACGGTGCCAGCGCCCAGAATCACATCGGGCAGCTCGGCGTGCACGCGGCGGATCGACTCCTCGGCCGCCTCTGAGCGGAACGTGATCTCCGCAACAGGCAGGCCGCCATCGGACAACGCCTTGCAAAGGGGCACCGCGTCGGCGGCATCCTCCACCTTGATCACCGGCACAATACCGGCCAGGGACAGCTTTTCGATCATTTCCATGGGATGTTCCTCCTTTTGTTCATGGCATAAGGATACTTGTGCGGCGACAGGCCGCCGTCCGACAGGACGTTGAAAAGCGCATCAGGCGTTTTGCAAGAACTGCTCGATGCGCGGCTGAATGCCCAGCAGCAGGCCGGCACAGTGCGCGATCTCCTTCTCTCCCATGCGGAAGCTGGGCGCGGATACGCTCAGGGCGTATACAGCCCTGCCCCCACGGTCGCGCAGGGGGATGGCCACGCAGCACACGTTTTCGTTGCTCTCCTCTCGTTCCACGGCATAGCCGCTGCTGCGCACCTGCGAAAGCTGCTCCAGCAGCTGTTCCACGCTGGTGATGGTATGCGGCGTCAGAGCAGGCATGAGCCCGTCCGAATAGAGTGCGCGCACTTCACCGTCATCCATGGTGGAGAGAATGGCCTTGCCCAGCGCGGTGCAGTGAAGAGGCGAACGGGCGCCCACATAGCTGGTCATGCGGACGGACTGGGTGGAGTCCAGCTTGTCGACGTAGAGGGTATCCCGCTCGGCCCGCACACCCAGATGCATGGTTTCATTGATCGTATGATGAACCTCCGCCATGCATCCGCGAATCAGCTCCATCACATCCATCTGGTGCATGGCGCCCGCTCCGATCTCGAACATCTTAAGGCCCAGACGGTATTTTCCCGTGTCCTCCCGGTGTGTGGCATAGCCCAGGCGGGTCAGCGTCTGCGCCAGGTTGAAAGCCGTAGAACGCGGCAGACGCAATGCCTGGGCCAGTTCGCTCAGAGCCATGCCACCGGCATGCGTCCCCAGCAGCTCCAGCATTTCCAACCCGCGCTGGAGCGTTCGGTTTGGAACCTCTGCCATGGTTTCACCTCCACGCACTTCAAATTGTTCACATATGTGAACGTCGTTCCCAATTCTGATGTCTTATTATAGACCTGCCGGATATGTCCTGTCAAGTGTATCGACACGTTTTCTGCCGGCTAATGCAGCCTGCGCGGATGGGCTGTATGGCCCTTCTGAATACGACGCGGCTTGGTTTCCCGCGTGCATAGCGACAGCCCGCACATGAGCCAGAGGCCCAGAGAACGGCTTCTTTCCGTCATCGATGCGTGCGGATATGTGCCCGACGCCTTTTCGCGCGGACTGAGACTGAATACCGCTCTGCCCCAACGCAACCGATCCCTGTTTCCCGCGGCTGCTGATCTGTCTGGAGCGCGCCTTTCACAGCTGCGGCTATGACCGCGTGCTCAACTGCGCCGAGCGCAGGCCGGACACGGAGCGCATGATAAACCGCCATGCGGACGGCATGGTGCGATGAGCGCCGCCTTTCATGAGGATGACGGCGGGTTCGCAAGGCCGCCCGCGCCAAGTCCTTGTGATGCTCAGCGTCGTCATAAGGGGCGCCCCGTCTTGCGCGGCGTGAGACGCGGGAACAGCAGGGCTTTCCCGCAACACTTCCAGGCAACGAAAAGCGCGCCCGCTTCCACTCCGATCGCAGGAGGAAGCGGGCGCGTTGCTGTTTTCAGGCCTCGATGCTCGCTGCTGCTGCCTGTGAGGGCAGCTCTTGCTCCGTCGAGACGGGCTTTCGCGCCTGCGCGGCTTTTTTCTTGGCCACGGCCAGCATCAGCTTGAGGCGATTTAGCTGGTTGGCCTCGCTGGAGCCGGGGTCATAGTCCACAGCGACGATGTTGGCGTCCGGATAATGGGCGCGCAGCTTCTTGATCACGCCCTTGCCCACCACATGGTTGGGCAGGCAGGCAAAGGGCTGAATGCACACGATGTTGCTCACGCCCGTAGTGAGCAGCTCGGCCATCTCGCCCGTAAGGAACCAGCCTTCGCCATACTGGTTGCCCTGCGCAAGGAACGGGGCGGCCAGCGTGGCGACCTCCCCGATGGGCATGGGCGGCTCAAAGCGTCTGCTCTTGCGCAGCGCCCGCATCGCCGGTGCGCGTGCAGCACGGATGGCCCCCACCACCACCCGCGCCATGGCAGCCGAAGTCCATCTGTGCCCCAGATAGCGGTGTTTGAAGATGCCGCCATAAAAGCAGTAGTTGAAGAAGTCCATCAGGTCCGGCACCACGGCCTCCGCGCCCTCGCGCTCCAGCAGTTGCACCAGATGGTTGTTGGCTACGGGCATGTACTTGACCAGAATCTCACCCACCACGCCCACGCGCGGCTTGACCAGCGTTTCGTCGATGGGCAGTTCGTCAAAGGCCTGCACCAGCTCCTGGCAGACTTGCCGGTAGGAGCGGGAGGGACGCTTCTCAACGACGGAATCCACGCAGATGTCCCGCCACTTGGCCGCCAGCGCATCGGCGGAGCCCTTTTCCTTCTCATAGGGTCTGACGCGGTAGAGGCATCGCATGAGCAGATCGCCATAAATCAGCGCGCGGACCGCCGCCATCAGCATGGAGGGCGAAATCTTCAGTCCTCCGTTTTTTTCCATACCATTGGCGTTGAAGGAGATCACCGGGATGTGGGACAGCCCCGCCTTGTCCAGCGCACGACGGATGAAGCCCACATAGTTGCTCGCGCGGCAGCAGCCGCCCGTCTGCGTCATGGCCAGGGCCAGGCGGTTGGTATCGTACTTGCCGGACAGCACCGCTTCCATCATCTGTCCCACCGTGATGATGGAGGGGTAGCACGCGTCGTTGTTGACAAAGCGCAGGCCCATTTCGATGGCGGAGCGGCCTTCGTTTTCAAGCATCACCACGCGATAGCCGTAGCGGCGCATGGCGGGCTCAAGGATGTCAAAATGGATGGGGCTCATTTTGGGGGCCAGAATGGTATAGCCCTCGTCAAACATTTTTCTGGTGAACTCCGTGCGGTGGTAGACCGCGGGAACGATCTGCCGCTCCCGCCTGCGCCGCCTGCGCTGCTCCATGGCTGCCAGCAGGCTGCGAATGCGAATGCGCGCCGCGCCCAGGCTGTTGACCTCGTCAATTTTGATCAGGGTGTAGAGCTTGCCGGAGCCTTCCAGGATTTCGCTCACCTGATCCGCGGTGATGGCATCCAGACCACAGCCGAAGGAATTGAGCTGGACCAGCTCCAGATCGTCTCGCGTGCGCACGAACTCCGCTGCCCGGTACAGGCGGGAATGATACACCCACTGGTCGTTTACCCGCAAAGGATGTTCGGAAGGGAAGTTTTCCGGAATGCTGTCCTCGGTGAGCACGGCCAGGTTGTAGGAAGCGATCAGCTCCGGGATGCCGTGGTTGATCTCCGGGTCGGCATGGTAGGGCCGTCCCGCCAGCACGATGCCGGGACGCTTGTTTTCCTTCATCCATTGCAGGGCGCGCGCGCCCTCCGCGCGCACGTCCGCCTTGGCGCGCAGCTGCTCCGTCCATGCCGCGCGAACGGCTTCACGGGTTTTTCGGGGAGCGATGCCGAAAGCTTCCTGGAAAAACTGCGCCAGCCGGTCGGCAGCCACCTTTTCGCTGGTCAGAGCCAGAAAGGGCTTGAGGAAGCGCACCCCGTCGATGTCCTCCACGTTGTTGGCGATGTTTTCAGGGTTGGCAATCACCATGGGACAGTTGAAATGATTTTGCGCGCCGCGGTCCTCCTGGCGCTCATAAAAAACGCTGGGATAAAAGATCGTTTTGACGCCCTGATTGATCAGCCACTGGATGTGCCCGTGCGCCAGCTTGGCGGGGTAGCACTCGCTTTCCGACGGGATGGATTCCATGCCCAGCTCGTAGATGGCGCGCGAGGTGAGCGGCGAGAGCACCACGCGAAAGCCCAGCCGCTCCAGCAGCGTGGCCCAGAAGGGATAGTTTTCATACATGTTGAGCACACGCGGCACGCCGATTTCACCCATAGGCGCATCCGAGGCCTCCAGGGAGGGATAGTCGAACATGCGGCGCAGCTTATAGGCGGGCACGTTAGGTCCGTTCTGGGCGGTTTTCTGCCCGCCCAGCCCCTTTTCGCAGCGGTTGCCCGTGATGTGCCGCCTGCCGCCGTCAAAGAGGTTGATGGTGAGCATGCAGTGATTGACGCAGCCCTGGCACCGCGTCGTGGTGGTGCGGTAGGTCAGCGCGAGGATCCTGGGGATGGGCAGCATGGCGGTGGGCTGGCCCGTATAGCGCTCCCGCGCCAGCAGCGCCGCTCCGAACGCGCCCATGATGCCGGCGATGTCCGGGCAGACGGCCTCGGTGCCGGACAGCTGCTCAAAGGCTCTGAGCACGGCCTTGTTGTGAAAGGTGCCGCCCTGC
The DNA here is from genome assembly GCA_944349545.1 of uncultured Eubacteriales bacterium. Taxonomy (GTDB): domain Bacteria; phylum Bacillota; class Clostridia; order Christensenellales; family Aristaeellaceae; genus Limiplasma. The sequence continues at coordinate 5,905 of CALVNG010000046.1, read as the reverse complement.
ACCACCACATGCTCGCCGAGCGCTTTGGCGCTGGAGAGCTTGATGACTTTGAACAGCGCGTTTTTCACCACCGAGCAGGCCAGGCCCGCGGAAATGTCCTGTACGGATGCGCCCTGCTTCTGCGCCTGCTTGACGTTGGAGTTCATAAACACGGTGCAGCGCGTGCCCAGATCGACGGGCTGGGGCGCGAAGAGCGCCTCGGCAGCAAATCCCTCCGCCGTATAGCCCATGGACATGGCGAAATTCTCCAGGAACGACCCGCATCCCGACGAACAGGCCTCGTTGAGCAAAACGGTATCCACCGCGCCGCCCTTGAGCTTGATACACTTCATGTCCTGCCCGCCGATATCCAGCACGCAGTCCACGCGCGGGTCGAAAAACGCCGCCGCCGTGCAGTGCGCGATGGTTTCCACCTCTCCCTCATCCAAACAGAAGGCGGATTTGAGCAGTTCCTCGCCATAGCCGGTGGAGCAGGAGCGCACGATGCTGGCCCCGGCGGGCATGAGCGCAGCCAGCTCGCCCAGCGCGCGCTTGGCCGTTTCGATGGGGCTGCCCTGGTTGCCGGCGTAGAAGGAGTAAAGCAGCTCACCCTCCATGCCGATGAGCGCCATTTTGGTGGTGGTCGATCCCGCGTCAATGCCTAAAAAGCACTGTCCACGGTAGGTGGACAAATCACCCCGCCGGACGGCGGCGCGCTCATGCCGCTGAAGAAAATCGCGGTATTCCTCATGATTGGCAAACAGCGGCGGCAGGCGCTTGAGCCCCTCGGTCAGCGTCACCCCCTGCGCAAGCCGATCGATCAGCTGTTCCAGCGGCACCTCCTTGCCCCCGGCGCGCATGGCTGCGCCACGGGCGGCAAAGAGATGGCTGTCCGCCGGAGTGACGGCGGTTTCTTCCGTCAGGTGCAGCGTGCGGATAAAGGCGTTGCGCAGCTCCGGCAAAAAGTGGAGCGGACCGCCGAGAAATGCCACCTTTCCGCGGATGGGCTTGCCGCAGGCCAGGCCCGAAATGGTCTGATTGACCACGGCCTGAAAAATGCTGGCCGCCAGGTCCTCGCGGGCCGCGCCCTCGTTGATGAGCGGCTGGATGTCCGACTTGGCGAACACGCCGCATCGCGCTGCGATGGGATAGATCTCATGATACCCCGCCGCCAGGTCGTTGAGCCCTGCCGCGTCCGTTTTCAACAGCGCCGCCATCTGGTCGATGAACGAACCCGTGCCGCCTGCGCACACGCCGTTCATGCGCTCCTCCACGCCGCCGGTGAAATAGATGATTTTCGCGTCCTCGCCGCCCAGCTCGATGGCTACGTCCGTGCCCGGCGCGGCAGCCTCCAGCGCCTCGGCCACCGCCACGACCTCCTGCTCGAAGGGCACGTTAAGCGCGTCGGCCAGCGACAGCGCGCCCGATCCCGTCATGCCCACCCGAAGGCTACACGAGCCCAGCCGGTCGCGCACGTCGCGCAAAAGGGCGGCCAGCGTTTCCTGCGTGCGCGCACAGTGACGGCGGTAGTCGCTGAAAAGCGTGCGCCCGTCCTCATCCGTCACCACGAGTTTCACCGTCGTCGAGCCGATGTCGATTCCCGCCTGATACACTTTCATGGACAATCTGCATTCCACCTCCCTGAGGCCGGTTTCCGTCTCTCCGGCCTCCGCGCCTGAAACTACGGCTTGCTCTGCCCGTCAAAAAAACAATAAGACCGGCATCCCTACTGGATGTCGATCTTCTTGTATCAGCCTTGCGGCGATTGCTGGCTGGGGTAGCAGGATTTGAACCTACGAATGCGGGAGTCAAAGTCCCGTGCCTTACCGCTTGGCGATACCCCAACAAGGGGAAAAAGTGGGGTGAGTAGTGGGGTTCGAACCCACGACATCCAGAGCCACAATCTGGCGCTCTACCGCTGAACTATACCCACCACGTCTGGCGCGCCTGAAGGGATTCGAACCCCTGACCCACGGCTTAGAAGGCCGTTGCTCTATCCGGCTGAGCTACAGGCGCACAGCGCGCAACGCGCTTGGGGCTAATCCTCAGGGTACCCGCTGACGAGATAAAATTGTATCATAGTTCGGCTGACCTGTCAACCATTCGGTGCGAAAAATTGCGATTTTCCCCGCCGTGCGGACTGTCCGGATGCAAAAGCAAAATGGGCCGCCCGGAGACGCCCGGGCGGCGCGAACCTTATCTTATTCCGATAGCGTCTGGCCCTGAAGCGGCCAGCAGCGCAAAACCCGTTCCAGCTCAAAGGTATAGTCGCGGGGGCTCAGGCTCTCGGTCAGCACCAGCGGCACGGAGGCCAGCGTGCGTCCGTCCAGCAGGATGCGCGCCTCCCCAACCACGTCGCCCATCTGCATGCCGGCGGGCAGCGTTTCGGGCATGTCGAATTCCAGTGCGGGGATCTCTCCCCTGGGCACGGCTGCGGTCAGGTCCGCGCCCGCGCAGATATAGACCGTATCCTGCATGCCGCCGGTGACCGGCAGCACGCGCACCGTCTCGCCCGCCGCAAGCGCCGTGAATCCATCGTAGCGCTCAAAGCCAAGTTCCATCAGGCGGGCCGCCTCGTTAAACCAGTCGGCACAGTTGAGCACCACGCCGATCACCTCCAGCCCGTCGCGCCGGGCGCCGAACACCAGGCAGCGCCCCGCGGCGCGGGTATAGCCGGTCTTGATGCCGGTGGCGCCCTCGTAATCGCTCAGCAGGCGGTTTTTGTTGTTGAGGACGCGGTCATAGCTGCGCCCCTCCCAGGGAATGGACGCGCGCTGTGTGCTGACGATCTCGCGAAAGGTTTCGTTCTTCATCGCTTCACGGGCGATAAGCGCCAGGTCGTAGGCGGTGGTATGATGGCCCTCCGCGGGCAGGCCGTTGGGATTGACGAACACCGTGTTTTCGCACCCCAGCTCAGCCGCGCGCTCGGTCATCATGGCGCAGAACGCTTCCACGCTGCCGCCGATATGCTCCGCAATGGCGACCGCCGCGTCGTTGCCGCTGGCCAGCAGCAAGCCGTAGAGCAGGTCGCGCAGGGTGATGCGTTCCCCCAGATTGAGGTAGATGCTCGTGCCCGGCACGCCGTAGGCGTTGCGTCCCACGGTGACCACGTCATCGAGGTTGCCTTTTTCCAGCGCCAGAAGGGCCGTCATCACCTTGGTGGTGGAGGCCATGGGCAGCGGCTCGTTTTCATTGTGGCACAGAAGCACCATCCCCGTGCCGCGGTCGATCAGCACCGCGGCGCGGGCGCTGGTGTCCACCTCTTCCTCGGCCTGCGCGCTGCTGCCCAGCAGCGTGAGCACCGTGCAGCAGATCAGCAGCGCTACAGCCCGCAGCTTTGCGAGCAGCTTATCCCTCATGATTTGGCGCCTTCCTCCTCAACGCCGAAGTCGAAGGTTTCGATTTCGGTTTTATAGACCTTGCGAGCCTTCTTTTTCTCGCTCTCCTCCCCGCCGTGGCTCAAATCCTCCAAAAGCTGGGGCAGCAGCTCCACCACGCGCTCCATCGCGCCGTTGGTCTGCGCGGGCAGCATCTTCACCGTGCCGTCGCCCACCACCAGAAAGCCCACCGGCTGGACCGATACGCCCGCGCCCGTGCCGCCCGCAAAGGGAAACCCCTCGGCAGCCAGCGACCGGCTTCTGCTCTCGTCAGCCGCATATTCGCCGCCGCCGGCGATGAAGCCGAAGCTCACCTTGGAAATGGGAATGATGGTGGTCCCCTTCGTGCCCGTCACGGGCGCGCCCACCACGGTATTCACATCCACCATGCTGCGGATGTTCTCCATTGTGGTCTGCATCATGTTGTCAATGGGATGCTGCTGCATACGTCTCCTCCTCCGTCCGGTTGAGCCGGGCACGCTCGGCAAGCAGCGCCGCGCCCAGCTGGATTGCCGCTATGCCTAGGCTCCCCAGCCGAGCCCCGATTATGCCGCTTGCGAAAACTTCCGTTCCCTCGGCCCGGAAATCCATCTCCACGCGCCCCTCCAGCGTCCGGGGCAGGACCCCCGCGCAGGCCAGCGCCCGCAGCAAGGTCTGCAAGGCCGCGTAGCTAAGGGCCGTTGCAGCCGCGTCGTCAAAGGAAAAGCGTACATGCACATAGGCGCTCTCCAGATGCACCGCGCGGAGCGCGCGAATGAGCCGCTTCACCCCGACCGCGCGCAGCGTCGGCCAGAGCCACGGCTCCGAAAGGGTGCGCGCCACATCTTCCTCATGCACGGTCCGCTCCTCCTGGGGCGGCGGCTCTTTGGTTTTCCGGATAAAGGGCAGCCCCGCCGCCTGCACGCGCAGGCGGTAGCGCACCGCTTTGCCCACACGCACGCTACAGTGCAGCGTGACCGGCGTAATCAGCAGCGCATAAATCGAAAAGGCCAGCAAGTAGGGGTTCATTGAAAAACACCTTCCCTGGCGTATGGTGTTTCCATAAGCGCGCCTTTTGATGCGAAGCCGCGCAAAGTTTACGGTTTCTTCATTTTTTCGCTATACATTCACAACGGGGCCGGGGTATGCTTAAGGATGTATTGATTAACCGGCGAAGTTACGCCAGGAGGAACTAGATTCATGGGTAAGACCATCGGCATTGACCTGGGCACCACCAATTCCTGCGTGGCCTTTATGGAAAACGGCGATCCCGTCGTGATCCCCAACGCGGAAGGAGGACGCACCACGCCGTCCGTGGTCGCCTTTACCAAGGACGGCGAGCGCATCGTGGGCGCGGCGGCCAAACGGCAGGCCGTAACCAACGCCAGCCGCACCATCGCCTCTATCAAGCGCGAGATGGGCACCGACAACCGCATCAAGATCGACAACAAAGCTTTTACCCCGCAGGAGATCAGCGCCATCATCCTGCAAAAGCTCAAAAAGGACGCCGAAGCCTATCTGGGCGAGACGGTCAGCGACGCGGTCATCACCGTGCCCGCCTATTTCAGCGACGGGCAGCGCCAGGCCACCAAGGATGCCGGGCGCATCGCGGGGCTCAACGTGCTGCGCATCATCAATGAGCCGACCGCCGCCGCCCTGGCCTACGGCATGGACAAGGGCGGCGCGCAGAAGATCATGGTCTTTGACCTGGGCGGCGGCACGTTTGACGTGTCCATACTGGATATCAACAACGAGGTCATCGAGGTGCTCGCAACCGCCGGCAACAACCGCCTGGGCGGCGACGACTTTGACAACTGCGTGGCCAACTATCTGGTGGAGGAATTCAAGCGGCGCGAGCGCATCGACCTCACCCGCGACCCCACGGCCATGAGCCGCATCCGCGAGGCGGCGGAGAAAGCGAAGATCGAGCTGAGCGCCGCGACCACGGCCTCCATCAACCTGCCCTTCCTCACCTCGGACAAGACCGGGCCCAAGCATCTGGAGATGTCGCTGACGCGCGCCAAATTTGACGAGTTGACCGCGCATCTGGTGGAGGCCACCATGGAACCCGTGCGCCAGGCCATGAGCGACGCGGGCCTCAAGCCCGCCGACCTCAGCCGGGTGCTGCTGGTGGGCGGCTCCACGCGCATTCCGGCGGTGCAGGCCGCCGTGAAGCGCTTCACCGGCAAGGAGCCCAGCAAGGACATCAACCCCGACGAGTGCGTGGCCATGGGCGCGGCGCTGCAGGGCGGCGTTTTGCAGGGCGAGGTCAAGGGGCTTCTGCTGCTGGACGTGACGCCGCTGTCGCTGGGCATCGAGACCATGGGCGACGTGTTCAGCCGCATCATCGACCGAAACACCACTTTGCCCGTGCAGCGCAGCCAGATCTTTACCACCGCCGCGAATTTCCAGACCAGCGTGGACATTCATGTCCTGCAGGGCGAGCGCGAGATCGCCAGCTGCAACAAGACCCTCGGCCGCTTCCGCCTGAGCGGCATCCGCCGGGCGCTGCGCGGCATCCCGCAGATCGAGGTGACCTTCTCCATCGACGCCAACGGCATCGTCAACGT
>CALVNG010000045.1 GCA_944349545.1 uncultured Eubacteriales bacterium | reverse complement strand
AGCGAGTACGAGCTGCTCAGCGACCACATGTTCATGGGCTTTCTCTGCGGCGTCGTGGCGCAGAACTTCGACGTGGGACTCATTTTCATCGACGCGTTCAAGAAGCTCATTCACAATGAGCTGGCTACCAGCGAATGGGTGTTCAAGCGTCTGGAGACCATCAGCGCGAATCATAGCGTGGATTTCGTGATCTCCGTCAGCGCCGGTCCCGAAGAGCTGCCGGACTTTATCAAGCCCTACGTGATCTGAATCTTCGCATGACGAAGGGGGCGGCCCAAAAAGGCCGTCCCCTTTTTCAAGTATTTCCAGCTTTACACGCGCCCAAAAACCGTGTATGATGGAACCACTTCCAATGATGAAGCATCCCAAACCTGTCTGGAGGGTGATCGCATGTCCTTTTTCTCCACGCGCGGGGGCGCCTGCGTAACCGCGTCGCAATCCATTCTTTGGGGCCTGGCCAAGGACGGCGGCCTGTATGTGCCCAGCCTGTTTCCGCAGATCTCCAGCGAACGCCTGGCTGCCCTGTGCGGGCAAAGCTATCGCCAGCGCGCCGCGCGCATCCTGCGTGATTTTCTGGAGGACTACTCCATCGCCGAAATCGAGCAGTCGGTGGACGCGGCCTATGCCGCCGACGCGTGGGATCATCCCGACGTCGCACCGGTGCGCACGCTCAGCGAGGGCGTGCATGTGCTGGAACTGTTCCACGGCCCCACCCTGGCCTTCAAGGACATCGCGCTCAAGCTCCTGCCCCATCTGGTGCGCCTGGCTGCTGAAAAAAACGGCGAGACGCGCGAGGTCAGCATCATCGTGGCCACCAGCGGCGACACCGGCAAGGCCGCGCTGGAGGGCTTTCGCGACGTGCCGGGCACCAGCTGCTCGGTGTTCTATCCCCATGGCGGGGTCAGCCGCGTGCAGGAATTGCAGATGACCACCACCGGCGGAAGCAATACCCACGTTATCGGGGTCAGAGGAAATTTTGATCAGGCACAGACCGGCGTCAAGCGCCTCTTTGGCGACCCCGCCTTCCACGAGCGCATGGACCGGCTGGGCAAGCTGCCATCCTCGGCCAATTCCATCAACTTTGGCCGCTTGGCCCCGCAGATCGTGTACTACTTTACCGCCTATACCGACCTGGTGCAGTCCGGGGCCATCCGGATGGGCCAGGGCGTCAACTTCGTGGTGCCTACCGGAAACTTCGGCGACATCCTGGCCGGCTACTACGCCATGCGCATGGGTTTGCCCATCCGCCGTCTGATCTGCGCCAGCAACCGCAACAACGTTCTGACCGATTTCTTCTGCGAGGGCACCTACTACACGCACCGCACGTTCTTCAAAACCATGTCCCCCAGCATGGACATTCTGGTCAGCTCCAACCTGGAGCGGCTGCTCTACGAATGCGCGGGCCGCGACGGCGCGCTGGTGCGCACGTGGATGGAGCAGTTGTCCGCCTGCGGCAGCTTCTCCATCGGCGGGCAGCGGATGGCCGACCTGCAAAAGGTGTTCTGGGCCGGATACGCCGATGACAACATGACCGCCGAGGAGATTCGCCTCGTCTACGAGCGCACCCATTATATCATGGACCCACACACCGCGGTAGGCTCCTGCGTCTTGCGGCAGTACCGCGACCAGACCCGCGACCAGACGCCTGCCGTGCTGGTGGCCACGGCCAGCCCCTACAAGTTCGCACCCGACGTGGCGGGCAGCCTGCTGGGCGTTTCGGCTGTGGCGGGGCTGGACTTCCTGGCCTGTGCGGAGAAGCTGGAGCAGCTCTCCGGCGTGCCCGTTCCCGCTCAGGTTCGCGGTCTGGCGGACCTGCCCGTGCGCCACACGGCCGTATGCGATCCCGACGCCATGGAGGAAACGCTGCTGGCCGCCTATTCTGGCTGAAAAAGAAAATTTTCACACGAATTTATGTTTCACTTTCTCCGCAGGTGGGGTATACTAGATGCGCGGGGTAAAGAAAGCCCCCGAACGAGGATTTCAATTCCAAGGAGGTCATTTGATCATGAAATGGATTTGCAAGGTTTGCGGCTACGTTTACGAAGGTCCCGAGGCTCCCGAATTCTGCCCCCAGTGCAAGGCTCCCAAGAGCAAGTTCCAGCCCATGGGCGGCGAGAAGTCCTATGCGGACGAGCATCGCGTGGGCGTCGCCGAGGGCGTTGATCCCCGCATCATCGAGGGTCTGCGTATGAATTTCAACGGCGAGTGCACCGAGGTGGGCATGTATCTGGCCATGAGCCGCCAGGCCGACCGTGACGGCTATCCCGAAGTGGCCGAGGCCTTCAAGCGCTACGCCTGGGAAGAGGCGGAGCATGCCGCCAAGTTCGCCGAGCTGCTGGGCGAGGTTGTCACCCCCTCCACCAAGAAGAACCTGGAGCTGCGCGCTGAGGCCGAGTGGGGCGCGACCGCCGGCAAGAAGGAGCTGGCCACGCTGGCCAAGGAGCTCAATCTGGATGCCATCCATGACACCGTGCACGAGATGTGCAAGGACGAAGCCCGTCATGGCAAGGGCTTCGACGGTCTGCTCAAGCGGTATTTCGGCTGAGAATCCCTGAATGCGGACACAAGGAGGATATGTCCATGAAGTATGAATGCCCCTGCGGCTATGTATACGATCCCGCCGTTGGCGATCCTGACAACGGTATCGCTCCCGGCACTGCCTGGGAGGACCTGCCTGAGGACTGGGTGTGCCCCGTGTGCGGCCTGGGCAAGGACGCTTTCACCGAGGCGTAAGAACCGATCAACCGACGCGAGGGCCCCGGAAGGGGTCCTCGCTTTGCCTTGCTGAAAAAGTCCGTCCGCGCCGGTCCTTTCCGGCAAATGTTTGCGGGGAATCCCGGCATTGGTTTTTCACAAAAAGAGAGCGCCTGCCCGCGGCCTTGACGGCCCGGCAGGCGCCCTTTTCTTTGCGGATTGTCAGCCCTGAAGCTTCTCTATCGCGCGGGCAAAGATGCGCATATTGAGCGCCAGGCTGTCCAGCGACATGTATTCGTCTGCCTGATGCGCCAGCTCCTCCTCGCCGGGGAACACGCTGCCGAAGGCAACGCCCTCCTCCAGCACGCGGGCATAGGTGCCGCCGCCGGTGGCCACGCACTCGCGCGGGCGGTCGGTGGCCTCGTGATACGCGTCCAGCAGCGCCATGACCAGCTTGCTGTTGGGCGCCACATGATGCGGGTCCTTCTGCTCGTCCACCGTGACCTCGACGCCCTCCAGCGCCGCGCGCACACAGGCGGTCAGCGCCGCATGGTCGCACAGGATGGGATAGCGGATATCCAGCGTGGCGTACAACCCGTCCTTCTCGCTGTAGCGCAGGATGCCCAGGTTGCAGGTAAGGCCGCCGCTCGTTTCGTCCATGCAGCGGATACCCAGGCCCAGGCCGTCGTATTCCATGCCCACCTGATCGGCCAGCGTACGCAGCGGACCGGTTACGCCCAACGCGCGCAGCATGAGGAGCAGCTGGCCGATGGCGTTGCGGGCCGCTTCGGGAAAGGCCGCGTGACCGGGCACGCCCGTGGAGGTAAGCAACACCAGGCCGCCCTGCATCTGCGCCTCCACCTGAATGTGCATATCGCCCGCCAGGTGGTTGATCTTGCTGCACAGGGCCTCGTCGCCCTCCACCAGCGCGGTGGCGATGCCGGGGATCACATTGCAGCGCTCGCCCACGCTGATTTCCTTCACACTCAGGCCCTCGGAGGCATAGCCCGCCCGCAGGCTCAGATGCAGCAGGCCCTTTTCCGTATTGATGACGGGATAGCTCGCGTCGGGGCTGAAACCGGTGCGGGGCATGTCGCAATGCGCCATGTAGTATTTCATGCACTCCCAGCCGCTTTCCTCGTCGCAGCCGAAGATGAGGCGCACCTCGCGCTTGAGCGGCAGACCGGCCTTTTTGATGGCGTACATGGCGTACAGCGCCGCTGCCGCAGGGCCCTTGTCGTCGGACATGCCGCGGCCGTACATGCGCCCGCCCTCGATCTCCGCGCCGAAGGGGTCCATGGACCAGCCGTCGCCGGCGGGCACCACATCCAGATGGACCAAAATGGCCAGCGGGTCCACGCCCAGCGGACCCATGCGCACGTCGCCCGCATAGCCGTCGAAATTGCGGGTTTCAAAGCCCATGGCCGCCGCGTCCGAGAGAACCAGGTCCAGCGCCCGCCGCACCTCGCGGCCAAAGGGCGCGCCCGGTTCGGGAGCCGCCTTCACGCTGGGTACCTGAATCCAGCCTTTGAGGGTGCGGATCATTTCGTCGCGCAGCTCGTCGATGATGATGCTCAGGTCTTGCACGTTTGTGTTCCCTCCATCTATGTTGATTTTTTTGGTTTCTTATTTCAGCGCCCGCTCGATCTGTCCGGCTGCCAGGCGCGCGCGCTCATGCGGGCAGGCCAGATTCACGCGCAGGAAGCCCTCGCCCGCCGACTCCCCAAAGAAGGTGCCGGGTGTAAATTCGACACCCGCGGCCCGCGTGCGCTCCATCAGCTGCGCGGTGGTCAGGCCCCAGGCTCGCAGGTCCAGCCAGCCGAGGTACGTGGCCTCCAGCGGGCTGAGCACCGCGCCGGGCAGGCGCGCGGCCACTTCTCCACGGAAGATGGCATATCCCTCGGCCACATAATCGAGCATCGCGTCCAGCCAAGCGTCGCCGTGGGCGAAGGCCGCCTCGGTGGCGACCATGCCGAAGATGTTGCCGGACACCACGCCCGCGTCGCGCAGCGTTTTCTCCAGCCGGCCCAGCAGCGCCCGGTCGCGACAGAAGGCCGCCGCCTGCTGCAGACCCGCCAGGTTAAAGGTCTTGCTGGCGCTGGTCATGGAGATGGCGCGCACGCCCGCCTCCGCGGCCAGGTCCAAAACCGGAACGAATGCCCTGGGTCGGTAGACGAAGTCCTCGTGGATCTCATCGGAGAGAAGCAGCGCATCGTAGCGGGCAAGCACGGCGAGCAGCGCCTCTAGCTCCTCCCGGCTCCATACGCGGCCCACGGGGTTATGCGGGCTGCACAGGAACATCATGCGAGCGCCCGCCCGGCACGCATCCTCCACGCTTTCCAGGTCCATGGCATAGCGGCCCAACTCGTCTCGCTCGAGCGGGCATTCCACCGTTTCCCGACCGTTGTCACGCACGGAGGCATAAAACGGCCCGTACACCGGCGGCTGCACGATGATGCGGTCGCCGGGCTTCGTAAAGGCCAGCACAGCCGCTTTCAACCCGGATACCACACAGGGCAGCATAATCTGCTCCGAGGATGTGAGCTTCAGTCCATGGCGGCGCTCCATAAAACCCAGCATGGCCGCGACGGCGCGCTCCGTCTGCTCGGTATAGCCATAGATGGGATGGGCCGCGCGCTCGCACAGGGCGCTGACCACCTCCTCCGGGCAGCGGAAATCCATGTCCGCCACCCACATGGGATTGGTCACGCGCGGGTCGCGCGCCATGGCTGAATCCCATTTTTCACAGGCCGTGCCCCGCCGGTCGACGGAATGGTCAAAAAAGGTCCGGTCATACATCCTTGGTATCCTCCCCCGCAGCCTCAAGGGGTGCGGCGCAGCGCAACACCCAGTAGCCGCTTTTCTTCTCCACGGCGGCCACCTCGGCAAACAGCGTGGCCAGATAGCTCATCGCCGAGGGCGCGCCCTGCTGCTTGCGGATGACCAAAAACAGCTGTCCGCCCGGCAGCAGGCTCTTCGCCCCGTCGGCGAACATGCGGTAGATGACCGTCTTGCCCGCGCGGATGGGCGGATTTTGCAAAATGGTGGCGAAGCGCCGTCCCGCCAGGGCGGCAAAGCCGTCGCTCTCCAGCACCTCGGCGTCAACGCCGTTGCGGCGGGCGTTTTCACGCGCCAGGTCGCATGCCCGGCGGTTCACGTCCGCCATGATGACGGACAGCTCCGGCCAGCGCGCGCCCACGGCCACGCCGATGGCTCCGTAGCCGCAACCCATGTCCAGCACAGGGCCGTCGATGGCTTCGGGCAGGGCGGCCAGCAGCACCTCGGTGCCCCGGTCCAGCTCGCGGCGGGAAAATACGCCGCTGTCGGTGGCAAAGACCAGCTCCCGCCCGCCGCAGCAAAAGCGCACCTCGCCGGGGTGATGAGCGCTGGCGGGCTCGGCGGTATAATAGTGATCGTTGGCAGGCGGCATGGCTTACCCTTCCTTATCGCTGGATTTGAGCACGGCGGCGCGCAGGGCGGCGACCTCGCCGGGCGCAAGCCGGCGCAGGCCGCCGGGCGGGAGATCGTCCGGCAGGCGCAGCGGGCCGAAGGAGGCGCGATGCAGCGCCACGACCTCATGCCCACGCGCCGAAAACATGCGCTTGATCTGATGATACTTGCCCTCGCGCACCTCCACGGCCGCCCGGCTTTCCTCCTCGTCCGCGCTCAGAACGGTTAGCCCGGCGGGCAGCGCGGTGAAATCGCTCAGGGACACGCCCGCGGCAAACGCCGCCACGTCCTCCCCATCCAGCCGCCCGGTAACGCGGGCCACATAGCGCTTCCACACGTGCCGGCCGGGGGCCAGCAAGGCGTGCGCCAACGCGCCGTCGTTGGTGAGAAGCAACAGCCCGGTCGTGTCCTTGTCCAGCCGCCCCACAGGCAGCACATGCCGCCTGAGAAGCGCCGGCGGGACCAGATCCATCACCGTCGGTGCGCGCCCGTCGCGAGCGGCGGTAAGCACACCGGCGGGCTTATGAAGCATGTAGTATTGCACAGCCTCGTCATGCACGGGTTCCCCCGCGAGGGTTACCTCGTCGCCCTCCCCCACCTTGACGGCGGGGTCGCGCACAGTCGCGCCGTTAACCTGCACCAGCCCGTCCCTGACGGCACGCGCAGCCTGGCTGCGCGTGCGCTCGCCGCTCTGGGCCAGGTATTTATCCAGCCGGACGGCGCTCACGCGCGGGGCCCGTTTTCGGCAGGATCAAAGGCGGGCGCCGCCTCGCCTGCGGGTACGGAAACAGCCTGCTGGCCGGCCGTGCCGGCATGGCCCTTGGGCTGACGGTTCCACAGCGCGAAGGACGCCGTCAAAATGCGGCGAATGGGCAGCAGCGGCATATAGAGAAACACAAATGCGGCCAGCAGCGGCATCACGGCCTTGGCCATGTCCAGCCCGGTGGAACCCTGCTGCATGAAGGACGCCAGCAGCGCCTCCGCCGCGCCGGTCACCACGCTCTTGACCGCCGTTACAGCGGCGAAGGCAAAGGGAATCCACAAAACCAGATTGACAAGGCCGATGCCCAGCTGGGCCAGCCTGCGCCCACGCAGGCGGCGGCGAAGCTCCTTGCGGGGCGAATGGTCATTGCGGTCGGCATAGGCCCATACATAGCGCGCCGCGCTGTTGCGCACCGCGCCGTACAGCCACACGGCCACGCCCAGTCCCAGCACGGTCAGCACAGCCACGGCGCCGTCCATCAGCGTGTTCTGGGGCGGCGTGAGCGTAGCGGCGCCCACCAGGCCCAGGAAAAAGTTGGCCACGGAGGTCCATGCGCCGCTCCAGCTGCGGCCCAGCTGGCTCAGGGTGCTGAGCAAGGTGAGCGCATCCACCTCCTTGTACCAGTAGTAGCCATAGATGAGCATGGCGAAGAGGGGCAGGCCCCACTTGACCACATGGACGGCATGCAGCAGGGACTCTGCCAGCTTTTCGCCGTAATTTCCCAGATTGAGCGCCGCGTCAAAGCTGAAATAGCGGCGGCCATCCTTTTGTACCACCGCCTCGGCAAAGGAATAGCGCAATGGCAGCACCAAAAACACCAGAAGCGCCGGACACAGCAGCGCCAAAAGCTTCAGCGGCGAGCCCTCCGGAAAAACGAACAGACAGGCCAGCGGCGCCAGCGCCATCAGGCGCAGGAGCAGCGCCATGAACATATACAGAAGCATCCGCAAATAAAAGGTAAGCGGATTGTGCTTGACGGTCATGTATTGCATACCGGTTTCCATCCTCCCTGTACTTTGGGTGTGTAGACATACATGGTTTATTATAGACGATTCGGGCCCGTGTTGCAAGCGGTGCGGCGCATTTGCCCGGAGGAATTCGGAAGCGCTTACGGCTGTGCAAAAAAACGCCCTGTGGAAGGAAGCCACAGGGCGCATGGTTATATATGGATTTATTTGCTGTATTTTCTCTTGCGGCTGTAAACGGCTGTGCCGGTCAGGGCAGCGCCCGCAGCTAACATCAACGCCATCCAAAGGGCGATATTGCTGTCGTCGCCGGTCTGCGGAGGAGTGGTATCTCCCGTCTGGTCGCCGCTTGGCTTATCGGTATCTGTCGGCGGCTCGGACGGCTTCTCGTCTTCAATATAAGTTTCAGTAATGTAGAATCCACCTTCTGAATATGCAGAACCACTAACCGCTGTATCGTATTTCTCCGGCTGGTTATTGACTGCAACATTGTAATTTATCGTATCCCATGCATTAGAAGCACGGTAATCTCCTGTAATCTGGCAATTATAGACAGACTGTACGCCAAAATCCAATGCCCATTTATTTGTATTGTTGGATGTCGCCGTGGTACTGGTAACAGCGGTGTTTACATTTTGAAGCGCAATTTCAAGAGAGTCTGGACGCTGCGCTGGATCATCACCTATCCATTCTACTGTTCCGGTTGGAGTAAATTCATGAGTGATTTCAAAATATTGATAATTATTCTGCAAAACCATTCTATTCTCTTGGTCTGCTGCTCCACAGTCTTCCGTCCATGCCTGAGCGTTTTCAGCATTTGCAGACTGATTGTACTTTGCTAAAGCATATGGGTCAGACGAGTAGTCAAGATCGGCTATATAACCGACATAGGCACAGGAAAAAGTGTCTGTTCCACTCGAACAAGGTCCGCTCATAAAGCGAACAGAGCCTTTCTCTACATTTACCTTATAGGAAATTATATTGTTATCTTGATCATATGTGTATCCGGAATAGCCATATGAATATGCGTCTCCACCATAGGATACTCCGCCATAAGTAAATGAGATGTCCTTTGCCCCTTCGCTTTTTGCCTCTACATAAGCTTTGTCTACGGTCAGACTTCCACTGATTCCATAGCTCCCCGCCGCTTCTTTAGAAGCAGTAACTTTCAACACAGAATTATTTTTTATCATCAGTTCATCGTCCGGGGATATGATATATACCCCGATGCTGTAATATCCTTCTCCAGCCTGAACATTGACGCTGGAATTGTCAATCACTATGTCGTCCCCGTCTTCCGAAACAAGCCCATAGCTTCCCGTCCAGGATACAGCAACCGCAGCTTCATCAAGCGGCTTAACAGCACCGGACAGAATCTCCACATTACTATTGCGTATCTCAGCTGATCCGCCTACTACATACATTCCGGCGCTACAGTAGGTGGTTTGCCTTCCCTGTGCGGTGAGTGAGACATTCTCAACAGTCAGGTTGCCTCCAGAGACATTGACACCAACGCTATTTGCCCATTCTCTATTATTCTGATCGGAGCTGCGTACTGTTAATTTACTGCTTTCTGTTCCGTCTCCTGTAATTGTCAAATTTGCAAACACATCAATACCGTGGCGGTGCAGCCCAGTGTAAGTTTTATCGGGAGCTTTGCGCTTATTTTCCACAACATTTTCGCCTATTACTTTAATGGTGATATTCCGCCGCGCCATAATTACCGCGTCGTCAGAAACATCACGCGGATATTCCTGCTTTTCGTCTTCGTACAATACCAGATGGTCGGTATAGGATGTTTTAGAAAGGCTTGCGCCGTTAAGAGTAATTGTACCGGACGCAGGGTCATAGCTTACATTATAGTTATCGGAAGAGGCATTTTCACTGGTAATTCCACCGTTTCCGTCGTTCAGGTAATACTCGATGTTTTCCGTTGTCCCAACTTTCGTACCTGCCACATACACTTCATTTTCTTCTACTCTGTGGCAGATGTATGTTTTTCCATTTGAATTTTCAGCAGAAGCCGGTGCTTCCGGTCTTTCTGCTGCAAAAGTTTCCATGGGTATTAGTGCCAATACCATAACAACGGAAAGCAAGGCAGTTAACCATCTTTTCATTCTCATTTGGTGTTCTCCTTTTCTTTATAATTTTGGACTGTCAATTTTGCTGGACAATAAAAAGGCGCATCCCGTCCGTTGTAAATCGGACAGAATACGCCTTTAAAAAATTTGCAGTTTTTCGCTTGACAGGAAAAAAGGGCAGAGTTATGCTGTATGTATGTATGTATGTATGTATGTATGTATGTATGTATGTATGTATGTATGTATGTATGTATGTATCAGTCTGCTCCTTACTGCCATCTTTGTCAAGCCCCTTTTTGAACATAAATATACATATGAAATTTTACCACAAATCCCGCTGATTTTCAACCTCTTTTCGAGAAAAAATGGGGCGAGCTTGCGGCGCATTTGCCCGGAGGAATGCCAAAATGACAGGTTTGCATTTTGATCCGGCTATGCTATAATAATCGCGGTTTGTACCGGAAAGAATGAATCATGCGCGGCATGAGCCGCAGACGGAGGGACATATGCGAGAGATTCTGCTTTCTGTACTGGTTGCCGCCATCGCCTATCTGCTGGGATGTTTTTCCACAGGGCTTACGGTATCCAGCGCAAAGGGCGTGGACATCCGAAGCCGCGGCAGCAAGAACACCGGCGCCAGCAACGTGCTTCGCGTGATGGGACTCAAAAGCGGCCTGATCACCTTCGCGGGCGACTTTCTCAAGGCTGCGCTGGCCTGCTGGATCGGCAGTCTGATTCTGCCGGGAACCACCTTCGGCATCGCGCGGTACGGCATGATGCTAGCCGGGCTTTTCGCCATCATCGGGCATAACTGGCCGGTGTTTTACGGTTTCAAGGGCGGAAAAGGCGTGGCGTGCTCGGCGGCGGTGGTGTTCTTTGTGGATCCGCTGTGGGGCGCGATCGCGATTGCGGCCTGTGTGGCGGTGATCGCGCTGACGCGCTTCATCAGCCTGGGCAGCATGACAATGCTGTTTTGCTACATGGTGCTGATGTGCATTGCCCACTGGGGCCAGTGGGCCACGTGCCTGTTCACCGTGCTTTTGTTCGCCATGTGCGTATGGCGCCATCGTGCCAACATCCAGCGCCTGCTCAGCGGCACTGAAAACCGCATCGGCCAGAAGGCGAAATGACGCTTAATGCCACAAGCCGGAGAGGCGCCCGGGGAGGCGCGTCTCCGGCTTGTGTTTTTCGCATTGGGGCAAAGCAAAGCGCAGGAGGCATGCATGCCTCCTGCGCAAATGCGTTTCCCGTTATTGCAGG
The DNA here is from genome assembly GCA_944349545.1 of uncultured Eubacteriales bacterium. Classification (GTDB taxonomy): domain Bacteria; phylum Bacillota; class Clostridia; order Christensenellales; family Aristaeellaceae; genus Limiplasma. The sequence goes on along the minus strand of CALVNG010000045.1, from coordinate 6,279 downwards.
GTTACGCCCCCGATGGTAAGGGAACCGATGCCGCCGATCAGGAGCTGGATCACGCTGGCGGGCATCTTGCCCATGGCCGTGAAGAGCGCCTGCGCCGTGCGGGTCTGAATATCAACCGCCAGGGACGAGAGCTCCTCGGCAGACAGCTTCATCACGTTCACAGCCGTATCGCCGTTGGCGTCGTCGATTTCATCCAGCACGCCGCTGTCGGCAGGGCCGGAAACCAGCTGGAAGCCGATGATGGGCCGGTCGGACGCGGCGGGCTCGATAATGGCGGTGGCATTTCCACGGCTGTACAGGTTCAGGGTGCGGACCCGGTCGTTGCCCTGGTTTTCCGCATGGTAGGCCAGGGTGATCTGCTGCTGAGCCGCCAGCATCCCCAGATAGCCGTCGCTCACGCCGTCCCTGCCCTGCTTGAGCTGGAACGACATCAGGCCCATTTCCACATTGTCGGCAAGGATGGTCATATCCGCGCAGTGGTTCACGCCGCTGTTTCCGGTCAGGCGGTCGTAGTTGAAGTTGAAGGCGACGTTCTGCGTCTCCTCCCCTTCGGCCACGCTCATCTCCATGCCCATGTCCATGGCCACAAGGGTATTGCCCTCATCGGCGGCATAGATGTTATACACCATGTTGAGGCCGCTGTTTTCATAGATATCGCGCGCCATTTCCACGGCCTCGTCCACCGCGCTTACCAGCGCCTCGCCCTCAAGATCCGGCTTCTCCGTCTTCAGGGCCATCTCGAGTATGCCGCGCATGTACTGCGTGTCGCAGATCTGGGCAATGTCCTCGCCCGTGAGGGTCAGGGCCATGTGCATGGTGGCCGTGTCGCGTTCGGGATCGGTGAATTCGCCTTCCTCCACCACCATCTTGTCGAACAGATTGCCGTAGAATTCAACCAGATCCGGGCTTTCCTGGAACGCCTCCTCGATCATGGCCCTGGCCTCGTCCAGGTCGGTGGTGACGCTGGGCTTCGCCGCCAGGCCGCCCACGCCCAGCGCCGTCACGATCTGGTTTTTGTAAAGGGACAAAACCGTATCAATGGTATCCAGCGCGCCCTGATCCACCTCGGTACCGCGTGCCTCGGCCTCCCGCTTCACCGCTTCCTTCATCTGGTCGGCCACAAAGGCAAAGCCGTCATCCCAGGTGAGGTAGAGCACATCGTCGCTCAGCAGGTCGGAATGCACATACAGGCCGGTGCTGTCCGCCCCCAGGGCAACGGTGGCAATCTCCTCGCCGCCGATGCCGATCGTCAGTCCGCCGGATTTTTCGCCTGTGGTCAGGGTCACGGACAGCGCTTCGCAAAAGTCCTCGAAGGCCGGAATGGCCGCCAGGTCATCACCGGGGAGGATGGTAAGCGTGTGCCGGGTATCGGCCAGCGCCGCCAGCGGAAGTGCCACAGCCAGTATCAGGCATAGCAGGGTGGTAATCAGCTTGCGGGTCATAAACAAATCCTCCTTGTTTTTCTATGGGGTGCCTTCCTTGGTTGGCATATACAGTATAACGCAGGCGGGGATGGTTGTCATCCCCATGCCAGCAAAAGCCATGGTCATGCGCGTGAAGTGTCCGAAATCATGTCTCAACGCTTCAGCCACACGGTCTCATTCACGATGGGCGTATAGCTCTGGATGAGCTTGACCACCTTGACGCTCACGTTGGTATCCTGGTAGTCGGCAGGCATGGCGCGGGGTTCACCGGCGCGCTGCATGGCGATGGCCAGCTGCGCCGCCTGCTCCACGCTTTGCTGCGTAATGCCGCCAATGACCACCGTGCCCTTGTCCAGCACTTCGGGCCGCTCGGTGGAGGTGCGGATCAAAACGCCGCAGAAGCCCAGCATGGCGCTTTCCTCGCTGAGGGTACCGCTGTCGCTGAGCACCACCAGGCTGTTCATCTGCAGGCAGTTGTAGTCGAAGAAGCCGAAGGGCGTGAGGTTTCTGACCAGCGGATGGAATTGGAAATGCCGCTGCCGGATAAACTTCATGCTGCGCGGATGGGTGGAATAGATCACCGGCACCTGATAGACCTCGGCCATGTGATTGATGGCCTGCATCAGGGAAAGGAAATTTTCCTCCAGGTCGATGTTTTCCTCCCGATGGGCGCTGACGAGGATGTAGCGCCCCTTTTCCAGCCCCAGGCGGCTGAGCACATCGCTCTTGGCGATCTGCTCGCGGTGGCGCTCCAGCACCTCGCGCATGGGCGAGCCGGTCACGAAGATGGTTTTGCCGTCGATGCCCTCGCTCAGCAGATAGCGGCGGCTGTTTTCGGTATAGGGCAGGTTGATGTCGCTGATGTGATCGACGATCTTGCGGTTGATCATCTCGCTCACGTTCCAGTCCCAGCAGCGGTTACCCGCCTCCATGTGGAAGATGGGGATTTTCAGCCGCTTGGCGGAGATGGCCGAGAGGGCGGAGTTGGTATCGCCCAGAATGAGCACGGCGTCGGGCCGCTCGCGCGTCATCACCTGATAGCTCCTGGCGATGATGTTGCCCATGGTTTCGCCCAGGTCCGCGCCCACGGCATCCAGATAGACGTCGGGGTTTCTCAGGCCCAGCTCGCGGAAGAACACCTCGTTGAGCGCCGGGTCAAAATTCTGTCCGGTATGCACCACCACATGGTCGAAGTAGCGGTCGGCGCAGCGCATCACAGCGGACAGGCGGATGATCTCCGGGCGCGTGCCCAGCACGGTCATGAGCTTGAGCTTGCGGGTCATTTTGCTTCCTCCTTTGGCGGCTGAACGGGCAGGCGGATGGTATCGGGCCGGGCGGGGTCGAAGCACTCGTTGGCCCACATCAGGGTAATCATGTCGGTATCGCCGGTGTTTTCGATGTTGTGGGTATATCCGGGCGGAATGTCCACCACCTGCGGCGCGCTGCCCGATACCCGGTAGGAGATCACCGTCGCGTCGCCGGGCTTTCGGAACCGGATGATGCCCTCGCCGCTGAGCACCACGAATTTTTCATGCTTGGTATGATGCCAGTGCTCGCCCTTGGTGATGTGCGGGCGGGATACGTTCACGCTCACCTGCCCGTGGCCGCCCAGGTGCAAGAGCTCCGTGAACGACCCCCGCGCGTCGGCATGGGTGACCGTGGGGCGCGCGAAATCCTCCGGCGGCAGGAAGCTCAGATACGTGGCGTACAGCTTGGCCGTCAGCGGGTCGGACTGGTCGGGGCACTCCAGGCGGTCGCGCATGTCGCGGAAACGGCCCAGCGTCGCCGCCAGCTCGCCCACGGTGATGCGGTATTCGGGCTTGACCGCATACCATCCCTCCGCCTCCGGCAACGATACGCCCTCCAGCGCGCGCACAAACTCCGCCGCCACGTCGTCAATGTAGACCAGCGGCACCTGTGCCGCCGGATCGTTGACCGTGATGGGCAGGCCGCGCGCGATGTTGTGGCAGAAGGTAGCCACCACGCTGTTGTAGTTGGGGCGGCTCCACTTGCCAAACACGTTGGGCAGGCGGTAGAGGTATGCCCGCGTCCCGCAGCGGCGCGCATAGGCGGCCACCGCGTCCTCGGCGGCGCGCTTGCTGGCCCCGTAGGGATTGTCCAGCGCAGCCTGAATCGAGCTGGCCAGCACCACGGGCGGCTTTTTGCCCCGCTCCAGCAGCGCCATGAGTTCCAGGGTGAAATCGCCGTTGCCCCGCATGAAATCGTCCGGGTCCTCCGGCCGGTTTACCCCCGCCAGGTGAAACACAAAATCCGCCTCCGCAGCCGCGGCTTCCAGCGCCTTTCGCGGCGTGGCGAGATCCATCAGGTCCAGCATATCCTCCGGGCGACGCTCCCGCAGGGTTTCGCACAGGTTGCGGCCCATAAAGCCGCCCGCTCCGGTGATCATGATGCGCATGTGTATCCGCCTCCTTGCGTCAGGCCCGCGCGGGGCCTTCCGCGTCCATCTTATCAGGCCCGGCCCCGGCTGTCAACGAGTTGTTGACGGGCGCGCGGCCATGGCCTATAATGATACCATTCATTGCCTGCAAAGGGGGTGCGCGCGGTGCTGGCTCCGCGCATGCTGGTGGTCCTGTCCTCGCTGCCCGGGGCGGCGGAGGCCGCGCAGACGGTGCAGCGGGCCCTGGCGGCGGCGTCGCGGCCCGTGGGCCTGCGCTTTGCCCTGCCGGAGGCGTACCGGGAGGCGTTTGACCGGGAGGACGTGCTGTTCTATTCCGGCGAGGAGCCCCTCGAAGCCGTGCTCCCCCTTCTGACCGACGAAACATATTTCCTGCATCTGATGGGCGAGCATGGCTTCGCCCCCAAATGGGACGTGCGCCTCTATGACGCGCTGCGCCATGCCTCCGGTCCGGCGCTGCTCTCGGCCTCCGTCAGCCCGCCGGTGGAGGGCGCGCCCGCGCCCACAGCGGACCCCAACGCCGACACCCGCGTATACGACCGCGCGGCTCGGGGCACAGTCCCGCTTCCGCACCCCGCGGTGGAGGCGGAGGCGTACCTGCCGGCCCTGGCCGACCGCTTCGAGAGCAATGCCGTGCAGATCGTGCGGGGACTGCCGCTGGTATGCGCCGCCGGGCCGGTCCGCACGCTGGTTGCGGACCCGGCGCTGCTGTTCGGCACGGTGGATTTTTTGCGCAGGGCGGAGCCCGCGCTGGCCACGCTGTCCATCGCGGCCTACGTGGCGGGCTTTTCGGTCTACGCCCTGCCGGATGCGCCGCTGTGGCCCCTTGCAGAGCCGCCCCGGCGTTGGCTGCGCCGCCCCGTGCCCGACGCGCTGCCCGGCACCACGCTCAGCCGCTTCGAGCAGCTGGCGGGATTCCGCTATGACCGGCAGCGGGCGGGCGTGCGCACCACCTGGGGGCTGTTCGGCGCGGAGGACGTCTATCCCCAGCGCCTGCCGCGGGGACTTCGTCTCGCGCAGCATGCCCGCGCCACCCGCATGCGCCTGAGCGAACGCTACATGCCGCTGCTGGTGACCGCTTTTGTGGACCTGCCATCGCCCCGGCGGCCCGTGGCGGCCTACATCCTGCGCTTTGGCTTTCTCAAGGCGGTGGAGAGCCTGCCGCTGCTGCTCTATACCGGCGGCGCGCAGGAGCGGCTTCTGCGCGCGGGCTTTCCCAACACACAGAGCTACCCGGACAACGCCGTGCTGCCCCGCTCCCTGATGGGCATGGGCATGAGCCCCACGGACCATTTCCGGCGCAGCAAGCCCCTGCTGATGCTCCGCGCCGCCAGCCGACGCCCGGAATTTACGCACGCCGCCTGGGTGGACATGGACATCCTGCCCCATCCGGTGTGCGCCGAGGCGGTGCCGTCCTTCAGCAGGCTGATGGACGACCGCATCCACCTGGCCACGGTGGACGGGGTGCCGGACCCCAGCTTTGCGGTGGTCCCGGTGGACCTGCTCAGGCGCCTGTGCAGCCGCACCAAGGCCCTGACCCAGCTGGACGCGGAGCTCAAGCGGGGATGGAGCGAGGAGCTGCTCTGGACCCGCCTGATCGAGGAGGCGCCGGACCTGTTTGTGCTTCACCCCATGCCCCGGCGGCGGTTGTTGTTTCTGACCGTCTTTGATCCGCAGCTGCTGGGCGCGCGCCTGCGTGCGCTGCTTGCCTCCCTGCCCGAGCCGGTTGTGCTTCCGGCGCCCCAAAAGCCCGCATCTGTCAAAGGAGGAAATCCCACCCATGAGTGAAGCACTTCGCCCCTCCAAGCCCGTATCCGCCAGCCGCACCGAGCAGGTGCACATCGTCATGCCCGCGGACGTAAACGGAAGCTACACGCTCTTCGGCGGCATTCTGATGCAGTGGATCGACGTGGTCGCGGGCGTGGTTTCACGCCGCCACAGCGGCATGGAAACCCGCACCGCCGCCGTGGATCATCTGGAATTTCTGGCTCCCGCCCATATCAATGACACCGTCACCCTGCAGGGGCGCGTGACCTATGTGGGCAACACCAGCATGGAGGTCTGCGTGGACACCTACGTGGAGCATCTGGAATGCCCGCATGACCGCACCCGCGTCAACCGCGCCTACCTGACCATGGTGGCCATCGGCGCGGACGGCCGCCCCGCCCGCGTGCCGGCCCTCATGCCCGAAACCAGCGCCGAGCGCGCCGATTTTGAGGCCGGCAAGGAGCGCCGCGCCCAGCGCAGGCGCGAAAAACAGGGCTGAAAGAGCAAATCGCCGCGCCGGATGCGTTTCCGGCGCGGCGATTGTTTTTTCAGTCCTTGGTCTTCTCCCGCAGGATGAAGCGGATGGGCGTGCCCTCGAAGCCGAAGCTCTTGCGCAGGTGGTTTTCCAGGTAGCGCTCGTAGGCGAAGTGCATCAGCTCCTCGCTGTTGACG
>CALVNG010000044.1 GCA_944349545.1 uncultured Eubacteriales bacterium | reverse complement strand
TATATTCATATATTCGACATGCTTGTCCGTTTTTCCTTATGAAAAATGACCGTTGACTTGGGTTTGTCAACGGTCTGCCCTTTTGCAAAGCAAAAGGGCCGTTTGCTTCTTTCCGAAAGCAAACGGCCAGCGGCGCATCCTCACTGGAAAATGCGCATCACATCCTTAAAGGTAAAAAACACCATAAACCCAAGCAAAAACACATAGCCGCCCAGATGGATCATGGCCTCCACCTTCTGATCAACGGGCTTGCGGCGCACGGCCTCGATCAGCATGAACACCAGCCGCGAACCGTCCAGCCCCGGAATGGGGATCAGGTTGACCAGTCCCAGATTGATGGAGATCATCAACGTCAGGTACAGGAAAATTTCCATGCCGCCCTGCCTGGTCTGCTCGGCCACCAGCTGAACCACGCCCACCGGGCCGCTGGTTTCATTGAGGCCCTCGCCGGTGGTAAAGAGCTTGCCCAGCGCCGATACGATGGCCGTGGAGGCGTCCACGCAGGTATCCCACGCGGCGGGAATCACTTGGCCCGCGGGCAGGGGCGTATATCCCTGCTGGATCATGATGCCGATGAGCCAGCGTTCCTCGGTTTCGTCATAGCGCGGGGTAATGGTCAACGTCTCTTCCTGTCCGTCCCGAAGCACGGTGATGTCAATATCCGATCCCGCGCCCAGGCTTCCAATGGCGTCGCTCACATCCGTCACGGTCCGGCCGGTCATCTCCTGGCCGCCCACGCTGACGAACACGTCGCCCGCCGTCAGGCCGCTTTCCGCGGCAGGCGAGCCCTCGGTCACGCTGGCCACAAACGGCGTGGCGATGGTCACGCCATACGCGGCCATCAGGACAATGGCCACCACAAAGGCCAGCACCATGTTCATCAGCGGACCCGCCGCCACGGAGATCATGCGCTTCCACACGGGCGCGTTGTTGTAGTTGCGGGGATCGTCCTTCTTTTCGCCGTTGGGGTCGTCATCGGTATCGCCGTAGAACATGCAGTAGCCGCCCAGAGGGATGGGTCGGATGGAAAAGACGGTTTCGTGCTTTTTGCTTCTCCACTGGATGAGCTTGGGGCCAAAGCCGATGGAATACTCCTTGACGGGAATCCCGCACAGCCGGGCGGCCGCGAAGTGGCCGAACTCGTGCACCGTAATCAGCACGCCCAGCAGCACGATGGCAAGCAGAATATACAATGCGATCAAATTCCTTTCTTGGAGGGGATCAGCCTAGCTTATGCAGCACCTGCCGCGCGGTATCCCGCGCAAGGCGGTCGGCTTCCATGACCTGCTCCAGCGACGCGGCGGGCAAATGGCCCACGCGCGCGAGCGTTTCCTCCACAGTATCGAAGATTCGACCGATGCGCATGGGTTCCTCCCCGCCGGATTGTAACAATTCGCCCACGGCCACCTCGTTGGCCGCGTTGAGCACGCAGCCTGCGGCCCCGCCCGCGCGCAGGCACTCCCGCGCCAGGCGGATGGAGGGGAAGCGCTCCTCGTCCGGGCGCTCAAAGGTCAGGCCGCCCAGGGAGAAAAGATCCAGTCGCTTGCCGCCGGTGGGCAGGCGGTCGGGATAGGCCATGGCGTAGAGGATGGGAAGGCGCATATCCGGCGTTCCCAGCTGGGCAATCAGCGCGCCGTCGGCAAATTCCACGCCGCTGTGAATCACGCTCTGGGGGTGGACCACCACCTCGATTTGCTCCGGCCGCGCGTCAAAAAGCCATTTTGCCTCGATCATCTCCAGCGCCTTGTTGAACAGCGTGGCAGAATCAACTGTGATCTTCTGCCCCATGACCCAGTTGGGGTGCTTGAGCGCCTGCTCCTTTGTGGCCGACCGGATGGCGTCCTTGCCAAAGGTGCGGAACGGACCGCCGGAGCAGGTGAGGATGATGCGGGAATACGGGTTTCCGCCCGCGCCCTGGAGACACTGGAAGATGGCGCTATGCTCGCTGTCCACGGGCAAAAGCGCATGCTCGCCCACACGTCGGGCCGCCTCCATCACCAGATGACCGCCCGCCACCAACGCCTCCTTGTTGGCCAGCAATACGCGACGGCCGCCTTCAAGCGCCGTGAGCACGCTTTGAAGGCCCACCATGCCCACCACGCTCACCAGCACATCATCGACATCTGCTTGAGCGGCCAGTGTGAGCGCTTCCGGGCCGAAAACCCATTCGCAGAAGCGAAGGTCCGCCGGGATCTCTTCCTTTGGAATGGGCTGAACCAGGCCCGCCAGGCGGGGCCGGAGAGCGCGCACCTGCTCAAAGAGCTTTTCACGGCTGGCGTACGCGGTGAGCGCGACGACCTCGAAGTGGTCGGGATGCAGCGCAGCCACCTCCAGCGCCTGCGTGCCGATGCTGCCCGTGGAACCCAGTATGGCCAAACGGCGCCTTTTCATGTGCAGGACCTCTTTTCTTATATGGAAGCCAGCAGGATCACGCGATAGGAATAAACGATGATGGCGGTAAAGACAACGCTGTCCAGACGGTCCAGCATACCGCCGTGTCCGGGGAAGATATGGCCGAAGTCCTTGACCTTGCAATGGCGCTTGACCATGCTGGCGAACAGGTCGCCCATCTGCCCGGCGATGCCGCCGAACAGGCCGCACAGCATGTCGCCCCAGATGGGCGGAAAGCCCGAAAAATCTGGAAAACACAGCGTAAAGATACGCCCTGCAACCACCGCGCACACAATGCTGCCCACCAGCCCGCCGGCGGCGCCTGCCACGGTTTTGTTGGGGCTGATATGCGGGCACAGCTTCGGACCTCCGATGGCGCTGCCCACGAAGTAGGCGAAGGTATCGCCGCCCACGGCGATGGCGAATACCAGCACCAGCAGCAGCGCCTGAAGGCTGCGCGGCTCGGTATCCAGAATGCCGAACAGGCACATGCCCGGCAAAACCACCGTCAGCATGGGCAGCTCACTCATGCAGATATCCACCAGATCCGGGTCCTCGCGCCGCATCACCACCAGCAGCACGGCAAAGGAGAGCAGCGCCAGGATGGGAATGATCACCAGCGAGGAATAGAACATCATCAGCGGAACGGAGATGGCCAGCCCCGCGAAGCTGGTCCACCATACGGGATGATGCCCACCGCGGCCAAGCGCGGTGAGTTCCTCATACAGCGCCAGGGAAAGGCACAAAAACGCAGCCAGGGCAAACAGCCAGCTGCCCACAAAGAGCACGCAGGCCAGCAACGCCACCAGCACCGCGCCGGTGACGCAGCGCTGGATCATGGCGGATTGTTTTTTTTGCGGATTGCGTTCGCTCATGGTGCCTCCTCGGTTCATTCCTCGCGTTTGCCAAAGCGGCGCTTCCTGCTCTGGAACTGCGCGATGCAGCGGTGATACTCCTGCACGGTGAAATCCGGCCAAAGCATGGCAGGAAAGATAAACTCGGCATAGGCGCACTGATAGAGCAGAAAATTGCTCAGGCGCATCTCCCCGCTTGTGCGGATGAGCAGATCGACATCCGGCAGATCATGGGTGTACAGCCTGTCGGATAGCGCCTTTTCATCCACCTGCGAGGGCTCCAGCGTTCCCTCCCGCACCTCCCGGGCGATCTGCCGGGCGGCGCGCGCCAGCTCAGCCCGCGCGCCGTAATTGATGGCAATATTCAGCCTGAGCCCCGTGTTTTCCATGGTGCGCCGCTCGGCTTCGCACAGCACATCGCGCTGGCGGGTGGGGAGGGCTTGCTTGTCACCCAGAATGGTGATGCGAACGTTTTTCTCGTCCAGCTCATCAATCTCACTGGCGAAGAAATCCAGAATCAGCTGCATCAGCGCCTCCACCTCGGCGGCGGGGCGACCCCAGTTTTCCGTGGAAAAGGCATACAGCGACAGGGCCTTGATGCCGATATCGCTGGAGGAACGGATGATCTCGCGCAGCGTTTCCGTTCCGGTGCGGTGGCCCAGCGCCACCTTGACCTTGTGCTGCTTGGCCCACCGGCCGTTTCCGTCCATGATGATGGCCACATGCCTGGGCAGGCGATCAAGGTCGATCTCCGCGTAGAGCGGTGCGGTCATGACTGGCTCCTTTCCCGGGGCATACCCGTCAAAAAGCGGGAAACGATGAGCGTGCGCCCGTCGTCCTCCACGGCTACCACGCGCGTGGACGCATAGCCCTGCGCCTCTCCCTCAGGGGTGCGCAACGCGTCCTCAGGCGACGGGGTGCGGCGCGGCGGCGCGGCGGTGGCCTTGACCTGAACGTCGGTGATGCCGCTGGCCCTGAGGATAGCCAGCGCCGATTCTGCCGGCAATCCCAGCAGGTGTTCAAAGGTCTGCTGCATCCTCAACCCCCCAAAACAGCGGCCGCCGCACATGGCGGCGCAGCTCGAAATGCTCCTGATATTGTACTATGGAATAAAAAGGGCTGTCAAGGTGAGGGGGTTTTGGAGAAGAAGCGCATGGGAAACGCAAAGACGTCCCTTTTGAATTACGAAAAAAGAGAAGGCGGCAGAGCGCATTCTGTCGCCTAATGATATGGATAGATTATTTGCTAACGGGATACCTGAAAGCTGAACCGTTCAGACCTCCATGATTTCCTTTTCCTTTTTGGCGCACAGCTCGTCGATACCCTTGATGGCGGCGTCGGTGGTTTCCTGCATTTTCTTTTCGGCCTTGGAGCGGTCGTCCTCGGTGATGAGGCTGTCCTTTTCCAGCTTCTTAAACTGCTCCATCGCGTCGCGGCGGATGGAACGGATGGCCACTTTCGACTCCTCCGCGCCCTTGCGCACCAGCTTGGTCAGTTCCTTGCGGCGTTCCTCGTTGAGTTCAGGCACCACGAGGCGGATGATCTTGCCATCGTTGGTGGGGTTGAGGCCCAGGTCGCTCTTGAGGATGGCCTTCTCCACCATGGGGATGGCTTTCTGATCCCAAACGTTGATCACCAGCATGCGCGGCTCGGGCGAGGTGATGTTGCCCATCTGGGTGAGGGGCGTCTGCACCCCGTAATAATCCACCGTTACGCGCTCCAAAAACTGCGGATTGGCGCGACCGGCGCGGATGGACCGAAGGTCCTCCTGATAAACGGAAGTCGTCTTTTTCATTTTTTCGGCGGCTTTTTCGATGACCTGTCGATACATGAGGGGTTCCTCCTTGCAGTTGAGAGTCATAACGCTGATAAACGTATTGTAACGCGTTTGCAATCAAAAGGCAATGGGGAATTGCTCGTTTTCGCGGGTTTGACCTGCGACGGCGGTTGTGATATGCTAAAAAGCGACATGTCACGAGAATCGAAAAAGGGAGGGCTTGATACGGCCAGGGCTTTTCATCGGCGCGACGCCGACATGACGCAGGGTTCGATCTGGCGTCAACTGGTGGGGTTTTCCGTTCCCATGGCGATCGGACTTTTGTTTCAGCAGCTCTATAACACGGTGGATACCATCGTGGTGGGCCAGTTTGTCAGCACCCAGGCGCTGGCTGCGGTGGGCAGCACCTCCAGCATCATCAACATGCTGGTGGGGCTTTCGGCGGGCCTTTCCACGGGCGCCAGCGTGATCATCTCCCAGTGCTACGGCGCGCATGACCACCGCTCTTTGCATGATGCGGTGCATACCACCATCGCGGCCACATTTGTAATGTCCGTTCTGTGCACGTTTCTGGGCGTCCTGATCGTGGAACCCATGCTGGCCATGATGTCCACGCCGGACGACGTGATGAACGAAGCGCGCACCTACCTGACCATCTACTTTGCGGGCATCAGCGGGCTGTTTGTGTACAACATGGGTTCCGGCATTCTGCGCGCCGTGGGCGATTCCAAGCGGCCGCTGTACTTTTTGCTCTTCTCCGCCGTGATCAACACGATCTTTGATCTGGTGTTTGTCATCGTATTCCACATGGGCGTTGAAGGCGTGGCCTACGCCACCATTCTTGCGCAGTTTCTCTCTGCGCTACTGGTGCTGTTTGTCCTCACGCACGATCACATGCCCTACGGCATCCGCTGGCGCGATCTTCGGCTGAGCCGCGGCATGCTCCGGCGCATTCTGGCCATCGGCCTGCCCAGCGGCGTGCAGCAGGCCATCACGTCGTTTTCCAACGTCTTTGTTCAAGGATATATCAACTTTTTCGGGTCAGCCTGCATGGCGGGCTGGTCCAGCTACAACAAGCTGGACGTGTTTGTGCTCATTCCGATGCAGTCGGTGGCGCTGGCGCTGACCACCTTTGTGGGGCAAAACTACGGCGCGGGCCGCATGGATCGCGCGCGCAGGGGTGTGAGGCAGGCGCTGTGGATGACCCTTTCCGTGACCGCTGTGCTGTGCGTGGGCGTCATCGCGGGCGCAAGGCCGCTCAACCGCCTCTTTACCGCGGACGAGGAAGTGCTCACCCATGGCGTGCACTTCATCAGCATCATTTCGCCGTTCTACCTGGCCTGTTGCTTCAACCAGATCTATGCCGGCGCGCTGCGCGGCGCGGGCGACGCAAAAACCCCCATGTTCGTGATGCTGTTTTCCTTCGTTTTGTTCCGTCAGGTCTACCTGTTTGTTAACCGGCAGCTTGGCAATTCGTTTCTGGGCGTCACGCTGGCCTATCCGATGGGATGGGTGGTTTGCAGCGTGCTGATGGTGCTGTTCTACCGCCGTTCCGTAGCAAAAGGGCGGTCCTAAAACCGCCCCTCCAGCTGATAGATATACCAGTCCTCTCCGTCGGTTTCAAACACCACGGTGCCCTCGCCCGAATAATAGGCGGGAATCTCGCGGGATTCCAGCTGCACGCGCCCTTTGTCCACACGGCTGTCATCGTTGGTAATCAGCACCGCCTGCGGCGCGACCGCCTCCAGAAATTCCACTACCATGGGCGTGATGCCGTGATGCGGCGCCTTGACGATATCCGCTTTCAGGGCTTCGGACGGCAGGTTTTCCAGCATCCAGCGCTGGGTTTGGCCGATGATGTCGGCGGTCAGCAGCAGGCTCGCATCCCCGAATTCCACACGCGTAACCAGAGATCGGCCGTTGGTGTTTTCCACATCGTCATAGCGGTACAGCGTGAGCACGGCTTCGCCCAGCAGCAGCTGATCTCCGTGAAACACCTGCACGGTGGGTATGCCGCTCTTTTCGGCCTGCCGGATGGTTTCCGCCTGCCTCTCGCTGACGTCCACCGCCGCATCGCTGTAGGGATGCAGGTACGCGTCCACGGAAAAGCCGTAGCGCATCAGCCAGTAGAGGCCGGAGATATGATCCTCATGAAAATGCGTATTGAGCAGATATTTGAAATGCGTGATACCGCGCTCTTCCATCGCGCCTTTCAGGTCCTCCCGAAAGGGCGCGCTTCCGCCGTCCACCATCATGCGCTGCCCGCCGCACTCCAAAAGGAGGCAGTCGCTCTGGGCGGTGTTGAAAGCCGTCAGGCGCAGCAGGGGACGGCGGTACCAGTCCTCGCAGGGAAGCTCGTCATGGATTTCAGCCCGCGCGGCCGTAAGGCACAGCAGACACAGAAGCAGGCACACCGCGGCAGGCAGCGCGCGCCTTGCCAGGCTGCGAGCCATCACGGCTCTCCTTTTTGATATTCGCTCTTGGTTTCCCAGTGCGCCTGCTCCAGGGCGATATCGCGGTGATTGACGGTGGTATGATACCCCAATTCCTCCAGCCTGGCGCTGATATACTCCGCAATGGCCACGCTGCGGTGCGCCCCGCCCGTGCAGCCGATGGCGATGACCAGCCTGTGCTTGCCCTCGGTGATGTAATGGGGCAGCAAAAATTGGAGCATGTCCATGCATTTGACCAGAAATTCCTTGGTGACCGGGTGCTCCAGCACAAAGTCCTTCACATCCTGGTCCAGCCCCGTATGGGACCCCAGCTCCGGAATATAGAAGGGATTGGGAAGAAAGCGCACGTCAAACACCAGATCACCCTCACGGGGGATGCCGCGCTTGAAGCCGAAGCTGAGCACCTCCACGCGAAGCGGCGGCTCGGTCCCGGCGCTGAAAACGATCTCCTTGAGCATCTTCTGTAGCGCTCGCGGGCGCAGGTTGGAGGTATCAATCAGGTGATTGGCCGTTTCACGCAGGGGCATGAGGCGGTTGCGCTCCTCGCGGATGGCCTCGTGCAAGGTCAGCCCCTCACCGCTGAGGGGATGATCCCGGCGCGTCTCCTTGTAGCGGTTAACCAGCACCTCGTCGCTGGCCTCGATGAAGAGCGTGTCGATGTGAAAGCCCACCAGGCGGGCCTCATCAATCATTTTGGTCACCGCTTTGGCGTCGAAAAACTCGCCGCTGCGCACGTCCGCGGCAATGGCGATCATGGGATTATGCAGCCGGGCGCTCTGGCACGCCTCCATGAAAGGCACCAGCATCATGGGCGGCAGGTTGTCCACACACAGCGCGCCCAGGTCCTCCAAATAGCGGATTGCCACGGTTTTGCCCGCGCCGCTCATTCCCGTCAGAATCAGATAATGCACGCCCGATTCCTCTCTTTCGTATCTAAATTTCCTTCGCGCAGACGTCCTCGCCCCAGATGCGCACCTCCGGCTCCAGACGGACGCCGGTTTTTTCGTACACCGTCTTTTGTACCTGAGCGATCAGCGAAAGATAGTCGTCGGCGCAGCCTTCCTGATCGTTGACCAGAAAGCCCGCGTGCAGGGTGGATACGCTGCATCCGCCCACACGAAATCCCTTGAGGCCGCATTCCTCGATCATCGTTCCGGCGAAGCGGCCCTCCGGCCGCTTGAAGGTACTGCCGCAGCTGGGCAGCGTCAGGGGCTGCTTTTCACGCCTTCTGGCCGAAAATTCGCGCATGGTGGCGCGAACGGTCTCTTCGTCCGCTGGCCTTAGCGCCACGGTGACGGAGGTAATGGCGATGGGCTCCGGCTGCTGGTTGATTTTGCTCCTGCGATAGCCAAAGGCCATGTCCTCGTTGGAATAGGCCACGGTGCGGCCGTCCGGCAGACAGGCCGTCACATGGGTGATCACGTCCTTCATCTCTCCGCCGTAGGCGCCGGCGTTCATGTATGCCGCGCCGCCCACCGTGCCGGGGATGCCGCTGGCGAATTCCAACCCGCTCAGCGCGTGATCCGCCGCTGTGTTACACAGCTTTTGCAGCGTCGCGCCGCTTTGCGCCGTGAGCGCCACGCGGCCGTCCGGCAGGGGAACCGGATCGGATACCTCGCTGAAAAGCTCTCCCAGCTGAATCACCAGCCCGCGAACGCCTCCGTCCCGCACAAGCAGGTTGCTGCCGTTTCCCAATACGCATACCTGCACCCCCGCCTCTCTGGCCGCCGCATATGCGGCCGAGAGCTGCTCGACGTTGGCGATCTGCGCCAGTACGTCTGCAGGTCCTCCCAGCTTGAGGGTGGTATAGCGGCTCATGGGCGCGTTTTCAAAAATCTGCTTTTTGGGAATGGCGCGCCTGAGCGCTCCCAGCAGTTTCTCCCGCGCATACGCATCCATCAAACCAACCTCCCCCTTCTCTCATGATGAAAAAATTGTATCGCACTTCCCTGGCGATGTCAAAGGGTTTCGCGGATTATTGTATGCGGCATGTTGGCCGGCTATGCGGCGCGCCGTTTCGGAAGCAATGAAAAAACGCCCGGAGGCCATGCGGCCTCCGGACATGCGCCCTGTCGGAACAACTCAGTTATACACGCGAACCGGCAGCACCAGGTAGAGGTAACTGTCACCCTCCAGCGGCGAAATCACGCAGGGGCTGACATTGGTGTTCATGCATAGGGTGCAGCAGTCCTCGTCCACGTTCTTGATCACGTCGCTGATGTAGCGGGCGTTAAAGGCGATTTCGATATCCTCGCCTTCCAAATGGGCGTCGAGGTCTTCCAGCACGTCGCCCAGCTCGCTCATGGAGGTGATTTTCAAATTGTCCTGAGTAGCCTTCATGCGGATGAGATTGTTCTTGCCTTCCTTGGCCATCAGGCTGGCGCGCTCGATGGCGTCCTGCAGTTCGCGCCGCTTGACCGTTACGCGCGTAAGCCAGGATGTGGGCAAAATCTGACGGTAGTTGATGTATTCCCCGGCCAGCAGGCTGGTCACCAGCGTGGTATTGCCCATGACGGCCATCAGATGCGTGCTGTCGAAATGGAAGGTGGCCATGCCGTCGTCGTCTTCCATAATATGGGCGATTTCATTCATCACGCGGCCTGGTATGATGGCCGTCACCTTGTCCACCCCATCGGGCAGGACGAATTGATCATGCATGCGCTGAAGCGCCAGCCGAAACCCGTCCAGTCCCACCAGGCGCAGCTCGTCGCCCGTCACTTCCATCAGACAGCCTGTGAGCGCCTGACGGCTCTCCTGCAGAGCGATGGCAAAGGTAACCTTGGAGATCATATCGCGCAGGCGTTTCTGGGGAAAATGCAGCGCGTGGGTGTTGATGAGATCCTTCATCTGGGGGAAATCCGCGGGCGACATGCCCGTGATGGTGGAACGGCTCTGACAGCACCGGATGGTGACGACCATCCGGTCGTTCATGGAAAAATGAACCGTTCCCTCCGGCAGCTTGCGCACGATTTCCGTCAAAAGCCTGCCAGGCAGCACCACCTGCCCCGAATCGGATACGTTGGCCTGAATGCGGCTTTTGATGCTAAGCGATCCGTCGGAACACATCAGCTCCACTTCATCCTCCTGGGCGTTGAGCAAAACGCCTTCGAGAATTTGCATGGCGGGGCGCGGACTCAGCGCGCGCGTGGCGTTGACCAGGCCGGCGAGCAGTTCTTGTGCGGAACATTCAAACTTCATTTTTGGAAACCTCCGACAACCATAGATGTTGTAGTTGCATCATATTTATCAGTAGTAGTAGTAGGGGCTGTGGAAACCGTGGAAAAAAGCGTCCGCCGCTTTCAGCATCCCAAAAACACCTTTGGAAAACTCATGGAAAAGCAGACCCTTTTCCGGAAATTTTCCATTGTCTTTTTGCCTTTGTCCAAACCGGACAGAGGATGAAGATACCATTTCGCGCTTGACAGCCGCGTTTCCTGCCCGAAGAGGACAAAACCTTTCGACAAAAGGCTCTCTGAAAAGTGTTTTTCCACTGTTTCCATAGGGTGTGGAAAACCCGGCAAGGAAAAGAAAAATGGGATTGCGCAAGGAAAAAAGCGCGTGTTCCACAGCCTTTCCTTGGGTTTTCAACGATGCGGTCGGAAATCAGAGCTGCTTTGTAAGCACGCTCATCACCGCGTCGGTGGCGGCCTGCTCGTCCACCCCGTCGGCCACAACCCAGATCAGGCCGTCCTTGGGGATGGTCTGGGACAAAAGGCCGATCATGCTTTTGAGGTTGAGGACGATGCCGTCGCGTTCCAGCGTAAGCGTGGATTGAAAGCGGGAAGCGGTGCTGGCGATCAGCGCTGCGCGTTCGCGTCCGATGATGTTATGGTTGCGCAGATCGGCCTGGGTTTTAATCATGGGAAATCCCTCCTGAAAGATGTGTATCGTCGAAGTAGGACATCAGCCGCCGCATGCGGTGGTTGACGCCGCTTTTTCCAAGGGGCGGGTCCAGCGATTGTCCCAGCTGCTCCAGGGTGGCGTCCGGCGCGTTCAGGCGCGCCAGCGCAATCTTTTGCAGCGAGGGCGGCAATGTGGTCAGACGGTCCTCCCGGATCAGCTGACGGATCGCTTCAAGCTGCTGGCTGCTTGCATTCATCTGCTTTTGAAGGTTGGCGCTGTCACAGTTAAGCGCGCGGTTCACCGTGCCCAGCACCTGCCGCCTCACGCGCAGGTCCTCGATGCGCATGACGCTGGCATGCGCGCCCAGGGCTGTGAGCAGCGTAACGATCTGATCGGACTGCTTCAGGTACAGATAGTCATGATCGCGGCGCGCGCTGATGCGAATGGGCAATTCCAGACGCTGCATGCATTTGGCCAGCATCACGCGCGTTTCTTCATCCCGGAAGGCGATTTCCAGATGATAGCTCTGTTCCGGGTTGGTCATGGTACCGCCGCCCAGCAGCATGCCGCGCAAAAAGGCGCGCATGCAGCAGCCGCGGGTCAGGGGCAGCCTGGGCGCGGTGGATTTGAGGGAAAAGCTCCCCTCGCTGTTTTTTTCCATCATGCCCAGGGCGCACAGCAGCATGGGGGATTGAATGGGACCCAGGGTAAGCACGCATTTGCGCTTGCCGCCGAAGCGCGCACTGGATACGTAATGAATCTGCGCAGTGATGTGAAGCGCCTGAGAAAGCAGCGTGTATGCCCTGCGGCATACAGCCAGGCTTTCGGAGGAAAACTGCACGTTCACCTGACCGCGGCCCAGCAGGTTCAGGCTGGCCATGGATGCGTACAGGCCGCATAGTTCGCTGAGCGCGCAGCAGCTTTTTTCCGGTTTGACGTTTGAAAGCTCCTTTTTCACGTCGGATGAAAACGACATGTCGCCCTCCTTGTCACGGCGGCGTTTTGGCTATGGAAACGCACCGGCTTTTGCCTATGCCTATTGTACCTGTCCTGCGGCCTCGCGTCAATGATTTGAAGGCCTGCCTAGCAAAAAAAGCCTTTTCGAATTTCATTTACCTGCCGCCCGATGGCGGTATGACTTGAGCAGGCTGTTCGGCGGGAGACGCAGCGGACGGCGCGCCGCCGGCCGCGGGACGCCGGGAGTAGATGCCGGTTTTCAGCTCATGGATATAGGCGTTGATCAGCGGAATTTTGGGCGCGGCCAGGGCGTCGCGCACGGCCTGCTCCCGGTCGTATTCCAGCTGGCGAAAGCGGATTTCAAAGGGGGCGGGCTGCTCGCCTTCCTCCCCTTCCAGCAGAGCGTAGCAGCACTTTGGGATTCCCATGGCGTTGCCCACGCTGCCGGTGTTGAAAAACACGCCCGGCGTGATGGTCCTCCATCCCTGGCGGTGTGCGTCGGCATAGCCGACCACATCGTAGCGCCCTCCCTTTTCGTCCTGAAAGAACGGTTCAATCAGGCTGATATCGCTCTGCACGGGAATTAGCTTTTCCATTACGGGCCGGCCGTGAAAGAGGCGGATGCGCCGGCCGCTGAGCATGAGCTCATACTCCAGAGGAAGCCGGACCAGCTGCTCCATACGCGAGGGACCCAGCTGGTCCCAATAGTACTGGTCGGGCGAAAACTGCTTTTTGCCGACGCCGAAATCCCAGTTGCCGCCCAGCACGATCTCGCAATGGGCCATGGCCCAGTCAAAGGTGAAGTCGTTGCTGGGACCTTTTCCTACGATATCGCCCAGGCACAGCACCCGGTCGGGCCGCATCCGGGCGAGGTCCCGTTCGAGGGCAAGAGTTGCTGGACGGTTTCCATGCAGGTCCGCGACCAGGGCAATTCGCACGGGGCATGCCTCCTTGAAGGTTCTGTGCGCAGTATATCAAAAGCCATGCCTGCTGACAAGGCGGATTGCGAAAAGACGCCCGGCATGTTACAATGGTTGCATCCAAAAAAGCGAGGGGGCCGGAGCAATGCGCCTGGCGGTTTTGATTGCGGCGTGCGTCCTTGTGGCGGCGTTTCCCGCCTTTGCGGAGGATACTTTCGCCACCTGCCAGATGCCGGAGGGTTCGGAATCCGTGTATATAACGGAAGCGTCCGGCCTTGAGGCGCCGGAAGGGCTGGAGGAGATGTACACGCTGATGCTGGACGCCAATGACCAGAGCGACATATACATCACGCGCATGCGCTATGGCCGCGCGCTGGTCAGCATCAGCTGCACCACGGATGTGGGACCGGGCGCGGCGGAAGATCTGCTGGCGCTGTGGCCTCAGGCAGCCGGATGCATCGCCGAGAACGTGGGTTTTGTCAACGACAGCGCTTCCTGCGCGGGTGTGGAATCGGCTTTTGGTTACGATGCGCTCGTCGTCCGTACGGATATCGCCGTGGGGGAGGAGAACATGATGCTTTTGGAGGCGCAATGTGCCGCGTTTTACAACGGCCCGGATCTGATCGAGGTATGGACGCTTCTTCCGGCAGCTTCCGCTTATCTTTATGACGAGCAGGCGGCGGCGGAACTGGCGAGCGACCGGGCGGATCTTGAAGCGTTTATCGACAGCCTGAACTTTCCACCCTATGCCTTTACGCAGGACGAATGAAGGGAGTCCGGAAGATGGAAACCTTGAGCATCGTGGTGCCGTGCCTGAATGAACAGGATGCCATCCCCCTGTTTTACCGCGCGTTTTTGAAGGAAACCGCCGGAATGGACGTAGCGTTCGAATTCTGGTTTGTGGACGACGGCAGCACCGACGGCACGCTGGAGGCGCTCAAGCGTCTGCGCGAACGGGACCCGCGGGTGAAATACATCTCCTTTTCCCGCAACTTCGGCAAGGAAAGCGCCATGTATGCCGGCATGGAGGCCGCCTCGGGCGAGTATGTCGCCATCATGGATGTGGATTTGCAGGACCCGCCTTCGCTGCTTCCGGAGATGATGCGGGGCATCCGTGAGGAGAAATATGACTGCGTGGCCACCCGCCGCGTCACCCGCGCGGGCGAGCCGAAGGTCCGCAGCTTCTTTGCCAGGGCGTTTTACCGGCTGATCAACCGCATCTCCAGAACGGAAATCGTGGACGGCGCGCGGGATTTCCGGCTGATGACCCGTCAGATGGTGGAGAGCATCCTCAGCCTGGGAGAGGTCAGCCGCTTTTCCAAGGGCATCTTCAGCTGGGTGGGCTACCGTACCAAATGGCTGGAATATGAAAATATCGCCCGCGTGGCGGGCGAGACGAAATGGTCCTTCTGGAAGTTGCTTCTGTATTCCATCGACGGCATCATCGGCTTTTCCACCCTGCCGCTGGCGATTGCCTCGGTGGTGGGGGTGCTGTTCTGTCTGATCGCCTTTGTTCTGATCCTGTTCTTCTTCTTCAAAACCATCATTTGGGGCGACCCGGTGGCAGGGTTTCCGGCCACCATCTGCATCATTTTGCTGCTGGGCGGCATCCAGCTGTTTTGCATCGGCATTCTGGGCCAGTATTTGAGCAAGACCTATCTGGAGACCAAAAGGCGGCCTATCTATATCGCGCGGGAAATTGCGGGAAAGGGCGAGTAAGACGTCTTTTCACGGGATTTGTGTGGGGTAGAGCCATTTTTTCTGCGTCTGTGTCCAACGCCGGAAAATGAGGGCAGCCGTCCAGGAGGCGGGAACCGCTTTTCCCAGCAGGAAAAGCAGCCGGTTGAAGGCGCCGGGGATATAGCGTGCCCGCCCTTTCCATGCAAGATCAAGCGTTTTGCGAACAACGCGTTCCATCGCGTTGGTCGTTAGGCTGCCCGCGACGCCCTGCGCCAAGATGGCCGCGCAGACCTCGTCGTTGGTGGACAGGCCGCCGGGGCACAGCGTCAGCACATTTGCGTCCTGTCCTGTCAATTCTTGACGCAGCGCCATGCCAAAATCCATCAAAAAGCGTTTGGAGGCCGCATAGGCAGCTTTCAGCGGCATGGGAAAGAGCGCTGCCAGGCTGGATACGACCACGATACAGAAGCGCGCGTCCGGATTTCTCCTCTGCAATACGGCATGGGTGACGCGCAGCGTCCCTTCGTCGTTCAGCGCTACGATGCGCACGATTTTCTCACGCTCCCGCCGCAGGAATCCGCCTTCATAGTCTATGCCGGCAATGTTGAGCAGCATGTCGAAACGCAGGCCCAGCCGGTCGATTTCCGCCATCAGGGCATCCACCCCGGCGCTGTCGGTCAGGTCGCACGGTTCAGCGTAGATCTTCACGCAGAAGCGGCGGGACAGCCCTTTTTGAATGGCTGCCAGCGCTGGTGCGTCGATGTTGGTCAAAAACAGCGCATATCCCCGCCGGGCGCATTCCACCGCCATCGCGCGGCCAAGTCCCCCCGCGGCGCCCGTGATCATCACATTCATTATGTTTCCTCCTGATAGCTTATGCCGCAAAGCCGCTCGCTCACCGAAAACAGGCGGGCGGCGTTTTCGGCGGTCACCTGCCGGCTGAACGCCTTTTCGCCATGCCGGTCGTGGTAGAGACCTGCGGGATGCTGCACCGGTATACACAGGCGCGCAAAGGCTTCGGCCGAGACGGATGGCGGAATGCCGTGACGCTTGCGAAGGGACCATACAAGCCCCACAACGCCGCCGGCTTTGTTCCCGATTTCCGTGCAAACCAGACCGGGGTCCACGGCATATGCCCGTATTCCCAGCGCCGCATAGCGGTCGTTGAGCGCTCTGGCGAAAAGAACATCACACAGCTTGGATTGCTTGTAGGCGGTGAGCGGGTTATAGCGGCGGGTCAGCATCAGATCATCCCAGCGGACGCGCGCGCCCTTGTGAGACTGGCTTGCGGTCATGATGACGCGACCGCCGGCCCGTGAGAGTGCCGGAGAAAGCCCGTAAGTGAGCAGAAAGCCCGCAAGGTAGTTCAGGGCAAACTGCTGCTCCAGACCATCCTCCGTGGTGGCGTACCAGCTTTTGGCGCAGCCGGCATTGTTGATCAGGGCATGGAGGCAGCCGGCGCTGGTGCGGTCGAGGTCCTCGCGGATGCGGGCACTCAGATCAAGCGCGTCTTTTCGCCGCATGAGGTCTGCGGGATAAAACCGAACCTCGGCGTCCGGCGCGGAGGCGAGGATGCTGTCTCTGGCCGCTTTGCACCGCCCGGCATCGCGGCCCGTCGCAATGACGGAAAAACCACGGCATGCCAGCAGACGCGCGGTTTCCAGGCCTATGCCGGAGGTTGCGCCGGTGATGACGATCGTTTTCATGCTGTACCGCCTCTCTCATATGCCGGATTCAAACCAGCCCCAGGCATGCCAGAAGCCCAGACTGCCTGATTCCATCATGGAAAGGGCCATGCCCAGCACGATAAAAGCGGCGAATACGCACAGCGAAAGGAGCGCCGTCCGGCGCAGGACCCGTTTTGTCTTGGGAGAGAAGCGGGGAACAACCGGCAGGGGCGGCAGGAACGGACCTGTTGAAGCGGCATTCTTGAAGCAGCGGACGCATGCCAGAACAAGTTGACGGAAAAGGGCGGTGAAATAGACGCAGCCCGAAGCCGAAAGAATTGAAAGCGCGGTCATGGCTATGCCGTATACGGCGGCAATGCCGCCCGGCATCGCCGGAATCAGACCCCAAGGAGAAATCCCTCCCAGCAGGCATGCTGCCACCGCCAGACTGACCAGCGAGGAACAGGCGACGATTATCCCCCAGCCTGCAAGCAGAAGGAAGAACCCGGCTGCGGGCACGCTTGCCAGGCACAGCCCCGCGATAATGGCAGCCCTGCCGCCCGGAGCCTCCCGTTTCGGAGATTGTGGATCGAATTGCGCGGCGATTTCAAAGGGAATGCCCAGATTTCGCGCGATTTCCTGCTCCGTGTAGCCGTCTGCCAGCTTGAAGGCAAAGTGTTGTTCATATTCCTCAAGAATTTCTCCTGCATCCGGCAGGCGGCGGCTTTTCAGCTCCGTCTCCAAGGACTGTAGGAACTGTGATTTCGTCATTTTTCTTCATCCTCCAGAAATTCTCTGACGGCCCGCGCAAAGTCCAGGTATTCGGCGCGGTCGTTTTTATAGGTTTCCAGCCCTTCCTGTGTAAGAGAATATGCCCCCATCTTTTTTTGTCCACCCTATTGACAAGGTTCAAAAGCGTGCTATACTACGAATGAAGGTCAAAGATAGTCAATATCCCTTGACCTTCAAAGAAACACTTTTGATCCCCCTGAAAGAAGGAG
>CALVNG010000043.1 GCA_944349545.1 uncultured Eubacteriales bacterium | reverse complement strand
CCCTGGCCGCGCAGCATCTCCACGATGCTCTGGCCGATGTGCGCGCGATTTTGCAGATCCTCGATGCTGATGTAGGGACGGCTTGGGTCGCGCGAGGCGATGATGCCCTCCACCGCCGACTCGCCAAAGCCGTTGATGGCCGTGAAGGGACAGCGCAGGTTGCCGTCCTCGATCAGAAAGCGCGTGGCGTCGCTCTTGTACAGGTCCACCGGAAGCATCCGGATGCCGCGCATCTGCATCTCCAAAAGCATGTGGTAGGCGTTTTCCTCCTGCTTTTCGCGCACGCTCATCTTTTCCTCGCGGTTCTGGAAATCGGTGAGGCGGTCGCGCAGGGTTTCGGGGCTAAGGAGCATGCGCGCCGCGTCAAAGCCGTCGCCTCGGATGGAGAAGTACGCCGCATAGTACGCCTGCGGCCGATAGACCTTATACCACGCCACGCGAAGGCCCATGGTCACGTAGGCGACGGCATGGCCGCGCGGGAACATGTACTTGATCTTGTGGCAGCTGTCGATGGCCCACTGGGGCACGTCATGCTCGCGCATGGCCTCCTCCCATTCGGGCTTGAGGCCGCGCCCCTTGCGCACGCTCTCCATGATGTCGAAGCTCATCTTCTCCTGCATGCCCTTGGAGATCAAAAAGTTCATGATGTCGTCGCGGGTGCAGAAGCACTGGGCCAGCTTGGCCGTGCCGGAGTTGATGATGTCCTGCGCGTTGCCCAGCCACACGTCCGTGCCGTGGGAGAGGCCGGAAATGCGGATGAGCTCCTCCATGGTGGTGGGCCGCGTCTCCATGAGCATGCCGCGCACGAAGCTCGTGCCGAACTCCGGGATGCCCAGCGTGCCGGTCTCCCACATGATCTGCTCCTGGGTGACGCCCAGCGCCTCGGGGCTTGAAAACAGGCTCATGACCTTTCGGTCGTCCAGCGGGATCTCGCGGAAGTTGACGCCGGTGAGCTCCTCCAGCCGGTGCATCATGGTCGGATCGTCGTGTCCCAGGCAGTCGAGCTTGACCAGAATATCGTGCATGGAGTTGAAGTCGTAGTGCGTGGTGATGGTGGTGCCTTCCACGTCGTCGGCGGGGTGCTGGATGGCGGTGAACTGGCAGATGTCGTATTCCTTGGGCAGCACCACGATGCCGCCGGGGTGCTGGCCCGTGGTGCGCTTGACGCCCACGCAGCCCGCCGCCAGCCGCTCCTTGTGCGCGCGGCCCGCGCGGATGCCGCGCTCCTCGAGGTACTTGGCGGCGAAGCCGTAGGCCGTCTTTTCCGCAAGGCCGGAAATGGTGCCGGCGCGGTAGACGTAGCCCTTGCCGAAAAGCTCCTCGATGTAGGCGTGGGCGCGCGGCTGGTACTCGCCGGAGAAGTTGAGGTCGATATCGGGCACCTTGTCGCCCTTGAAGCCCAGGAACACCTCGAAGGGGATGTCAAAGCCGTCCTTGGCCAGCTTGTGGCCGCAGATCTCGCAGTTTTTGTCCGGCAGGTCCACGCCTACGCTGGCCAGCTCCGGCGGGGTGAGGAACATCTTGTGACAGTGGTCGCAGCGGTAGTGCGGCGGCAGGGGGTTGACCTCGGTGATGCCGCACATGGTAGCCACGAAGCTGGAGCCCACGCTGCCGCGGCTGCCCACGAGGTAGCCGTCCGAGAGCGACTTGCTGACCAGCTTCTGCGCGATGGAATACAAAGTGGAAAAGCCGTAGCCGATGATGGAGCCCAGCTCCTTTTCCAGCCGCTTTTGGATGATGTCGGGCAGGGGGTCGCCGTAGAGCTCTTTGGCGCGGCCCCAGGAGCGGCTTTCGATATCGCCGGCCGCCTCCTCCCAGTAGGGCTGGAAGGTGTCCTTGCCCTCGGGGTGCCTGGGGAAGAGGCGAAGCTCGCCCACCTGCTCCGCGATTTTGCGCGGGGCGTCGATCACGACCTCATGCGCCTTTTCCTTGCCCAGGTAGCTGAATTCCTCCAGCATCTCGTCCGTGGTTTTGAAGTACAGGGGCGGCTGGTTGTCGCAGTCGTCGTAGCCCAGGCCCGCCTGCAAAATGGTGCGGTAGATCGCGTCCTCGGGGTTGAGGAAATGCACGTCGCCGGTGGCGACCACGGGCTTGCGCAGCTTCTCGCCCAGGGCGACGATTTTGCGGTTGAAGTCGCGCAGCTGCTCCTCGTCGCGCGCCGTGCCGGTGCGGAGCATGAAGCCGTTGTTGCCGATGGGCTGGATCTCCAGATAGTCGTACCAGCTGGCGATGCGCTCGATCTCCTCCTGCGGCCGGTCGTTGACGATGGCCTGAAACAGCTCGCCCGCCTCGCAGGCGCTGCCCAGGATGAGGCCCTCGCGGTACTGGTTGATGAGGTGGCGGGGCATGCAGGGATGGCGGTAGAAGTAGCGCAGGTTGCTGTCGGAAATGAGATGATTGAGGTTTTGCATGCCCTTCTGGCTGGTGCAAAGCAGAATGATGTGGTAGCTTTGCCCGATGGTATCGCCGCTGATGACGGCGTCGATGTCCTTGAGGGTCGCGGCGCCCTTTTCCTTGGCCGCGTCATACATGCGCGCAAGGCACTTGGCCGTGGCCGCCGCGTCGTGCACGGCCCGGTGCGCGTTTTTGAGGGAAACGCCGAGCAGGCGGCATACCGCGCCCAGCTTGTGGCTCTTTTGCTGGGGGTAGAGCTTGCGCGAGAAGGTGAGCGTGTCCAGCACCGGCGCGTGAAAGTTCACGCCCATGCGCTTGCACTCGGCCTGAAGCATGCCCATGTCAAAGGGCGCGTTGTGCGCGGCCACGGGGCAGTCCCCGATGAAGTCGAGAAGCTTGCGAACGCCCTCGGCGGGGCTTTCCTTGCCGCGGAGCATGAGGTCGGTGATGCCGGTGATCTCGCTGATTTTGGGCTTGAGCGGCACGCCGGGGTCGCACAGCAGGCTCAGCTCGTCCACCACCTGCCCCTTTTCCAGCCTGACGGCGCCCACCTCGATGATGCGGTCCATGGCATGCGAAAGCCCGGTGGTTTCAAAGTCCAGCACCACGATGGGGCCGTCGATGGGGCGGTCGTCCGCGTCGGTCACGATGGGAACCAGGTCGCACAGATAGCCCTCCACGCCGGGAATGAGCTTGATGTTGTTTTTTTTCGCCGCGCCGAACGCCGCAGGGAAGGCCTGCGCGCTGCCGTGATCGGTGATGGCCACGGCAGGATGCCCCCATTTGGCCGCCTGCGCGATCAGCGCCCCCGCGTCGGCGGTGGCGTCCATGGTGGACATGTTGGTGTGCATGTGAAGTTCGATGCGCTTTTCGGCGGCGGTGTCCATGCGCTCGACCTTGGGCATCTGCTGCATGTCGCGCACGCTCACGGACAATTCGTTCAAAAACGGGTCCATGCGGCAGTCGCCCCGCAGGCGCACGCGCATGCCGTTTTTGATCTGCCCGATCTGCTCCATGACCCGCGCGCGCTCCTCCTTGGTGGGCGGTTCGGGCGTCTCGCCCCGCGCGGCGCGGCGCATGCGGTAGTTGTAGAACGCCTTGCAGTAGATGGTGGAGGTGTCGTCATAGACGGCGAAGGAGGCCAGCACCGTCTCGCCGCCCTTGAGCTCCTTGGGATCGTTTACGCCGGTGACGGTGCCTTCGATGACCACGATGCCGCTGTCCTCGGCCAGCTCGCCGATGGGCACGGGCGCGTCGCCCACGGCGCGCCCCTTGAGCACGGGGCCGCCCTTGGCCGCGGCGGGCTTTTTGGGCGACGCGGCGCGGGGAGCGGCGGCTGCCGCGCGGGGAACCGCAGCGGCGGGCGCGGCGCTTTCGCCCGGAGCGCCGCCGAACAGGGCGGCCGCCTGGGCGTCCAGCTCAGCGTCATCCCACGGGGGCGGCTCGTCGTCGGGCGCGGGGGCGGCGGCAAAGGAAAAGCCGCGCTCGGCCCGCATCTTCTCCACCCACGCCTCACGCTGGCCGCACACGGTCAGCGCCACGGGCATGCGCACGCGGAAAATGTCATAGATGGCCTGGGACAGCTTGTCATCCAGATGGTGCGAGCGGAAAAAGCCCATCGCGATCTGATCCGGACAGGTGAGCAGAATACGGCCGTCCTCCAGGCTCCAGCCGGTGTCGGCGATCCAGGCGGCCAATGCGGGGCTCTGGCGGCGCAAAAAGTCGGTCAGCACCGGCTTGTAGCGGTTCAGGTCGGAAAGAAACGCTTCGCCCAGCGAGGGGCTGGCGATGCGCAGCGCCACCGTCAGCCTGGGGAACAGCTCGCGCAGCCGCCGCTCCAAAAGCAGATAGTCATGCTCGGCGACCAGCTCGTCGCTCAGAAAGCTCATGTAGGCCTTGTTGGCGGCCTTCTGATAGAGCACGCGCTCGATATGCAGCTTGCCGCGCAGGGGAGGGACCGTTTCCTCAAGGAGATGAAGCAGCTCGGTTTTGTTCATTGGTACGCCTCGGCAGGTCAAAAAAGGGGGAAGCCGCACGGGCGGCAGGATGCTACGGTATTATAGCACGCAAGGCGAAAAAGCGCAAAGCGGCGGAACCCGCATCCCGCCGGCAGGAAAACCCCCGTCCGGCGGCGAATACAAGATACATATCGGCATTTTTGTGCCACGGACGGAAAAGCAAGGCCGCGATGGCTGAAAACCGCATAGGAAGGGAGCTTCTGGCATGAACCACAACATGATCGGAGACTTGATTCTCAATGATGCCCTGGAACTCTACGGGCAGCCGAAATGGACCTTTGGCAAGAATACCTGCAACACCTATGAAGTATTCGTGGAGAAGGTGCATATGCCCGACGGCGACGTGATGCCCGCCTGGCCGGTGACGGAGCTGATCGAGCGGGACGAGGCGCTGACGCTTTTGTTTTCTCGCTGGTTTTTGGAAAACGCCATGCGCTCGGCCTGCGACCTGACCGAGCAGACGGATTCCAACGTAACGCTTTCGATGAACCTGCTGCCCCTCTATGCCGACCGCGAGAGCTTTGTGGACGACGTGGTCGCCATGCTCAAAAAGACGGGCCTCAAGCCCCAGAAGATGCAGTTTGAAGTCAGCGAGGCGCAGGACCTGACCGAGCGGGGCATCGCCAACCTCAACGCCCTGCACGACGAGCATGGCATCGGTCTGTGGCTGGGTAATTTCGGCACCGGCCACTCCAACGTCGATCTGCTGCGCGAGGTGCACTTTGACGGCCTGGAGCTGGATAAGTCCTACGGCGCGCTGGTGCCCGGACACGAGCAGACCTGCCGCCTGGTGGTGGCGATTCTCCACATGGCGCATACGCTGGACCTGCACGTGTGCGCCAAGGGCATCGAAAACCAGGACCAGTTCGAGTTCTTCGAGGAACTGGGCTGCTTCAAGGGGCAGGGATTCCTCATCGGCAAGCCCATGGACATGGCGCAGATGGGCGACTACATCCGCAAATACGCCGTCCGCCGCAGACACGGCTGACCGGTCAAAAACAGCGGCCCGGGGAAAGCATGCTTGCCTTCTCCGGGCCGTTTTCGCTGTGCTACGCCTGCGCGGCCCGCTCACGGGCCAGCCTGCGCGCCCGCTCGATCAGGATGGCGGCCAGATCTCCCTCGACCTTTTCCGGGGCCTTGCCCTTTTCGAAAATGGCGCCCACGGCGTAGGAGCTGCCTTCGCCGCCGGCGGAGCCGCCCGCGCGGCTGAGGCCCCCGCCCGCCAGGCCGATATCCGCCTCGCGCGCCTCTCCGGGGCCGTTGACCACGCAGCCCATGACGGCCACGGTCAGCGGCACACGGATGTCCGAAAGCTCCGCTTCCACCCGCCGGGCGATGGCCGCCACGTCGATGCCGGTGCGGCCGCAGGTGGGGCAGCTGACCACGTTGACATAGCCCGTGCGCAGGCCCACCGCGCGCAGGATGTCGATGGCGGCGGCGGCTTCGGGAATGGGGCTGCCGGTGAGGGAGACGCGGATGGTGTCTCCGATGCCGTCCAAAAGCAGCGCGCCGATGCCGATGGCGCTTTTGATGTTGCCCGCGCCGGGCAGGCCGGCCTCGGTCACGCCCACATGCAGGGGATAGTCGGTTTCCTTCGCGGCCAGCCGGTAGGCTTCCACGGTCAGGGGCACGCTGGAGGCCTTGAGGCTGAGCACGATGTCGTGAAAACCCGCCTCCTCCAGAAGCCGGGCGTGGCCCAGCGCGCTTTGGAGCATGCCGCGCGCGGTCACGCCGCCCTCCCGCGCCAGAATCTCCTTTTCCACACTGCCGGAGTTGACCCCGATGCGGATGGGCACATGATGCATTTTGGCGCAGTCCGCTACACGCCGCACCTCGCTTACGCTGCCGATGTTGCCGGGGTTGATGCGCACCTTGGCGATGCCGCGCTCCATGGCGCCCACGGCCAGGTCGGCGCGGTAGTGAATATCCGCCACCAGCGGCACGGGCGCCCCTCCGATGATGGCGGGCAGCGCCTCCAGGCACTGCTCGTCGTAGACGCTGAGCCGGACGATGTCGCATCCGGCCTGGGCCAGGGCGCGTACCTGGGCCAGCGTAGCCGCCGCATCGCGGGTATCGGTATTGGTCATGCTCTGCACCGTGACGGGCGCGCCGCCGCCGATGGGGAGCGGGCCGATGGAAAATGAGCGGGTGCTGCGCATTTAGATGCCTCCTTAAAACTGGCGCGTTGCGAAAAAGCTTCGCTACCATTATATCACGCCCGCTGGCGTCAGGGGAAGTGCGGCGCGCCCCGGAAAAAACCAAAAACTTGCGAAAAACCTGATTGACACGGCCCTGCAAAACCGCTATCATGAAAGACGGAAAGAAAAGCGCGCATACGCCGGAAGGAGGAGCATGTGGTGGATGCCGACCCGTATAGTCGAAACGAAGTTTTGACGTTTCCATGGGCACAAGTTCACAGGCTCCGGGCGATGGGCGCGGCACGCTTCGACGCATAGGTTCAGGCGTGCCTGCATATGCATGTGCCTGCCCGGAAGCGAAGCCGCCCTGATGGCGGCCGCAGAAAGGCGGGTTTTTTGATGAAGCGGATTTATCTGACGGTGGAGGACCACCTCAACGAGATCAACACCTTTGAAAAGGGCTGCTGGGTCCACCTGCAAAACCCTACGCGCGAGGAGATCGACGGCATCAACGCGCGTTTCGCGCTGGACCCGACCTATATCCAGTCCGCGCTGGACGAGGAGGAGAGCGCGCGCATCGAACGCGACGGGGACCAGACCCTCATCATCGTGGACATCCCCTATGTGGAGGCCGAGGGCAACGGCTACAGCTACACCACCGTGCCGCTTGGCATCATCATGGTGGATGACGTGATCATCACCGTCTCCACCCGCGAGTCCACGATCATCACCGACTTCACCGAGGAGCGCATCCGCGGCTTCTGGACGTTCAAGCGCACGCGCTTCATCCTCCAGCTTTTGCACCGCAACGCTTCGCGCTTCCTGGCTTACCTCAAGCAGATCGACAAGGCCAGCATGTTCGTGCAGACCCGCCTGGAGGCCAGCATGCGCAATCAGGAGCTGTTGCAGATGATGAAGCTGGAAAAGAGTCTGGTGTATTTCTCCACCAGCCTCAAAGGCAACGAGATGGTGCTGGAGAAGATGCTGCGCATGGACATGCTGCGCAAGTATCCCGACGACAGCGACCTTCTGGAGGACGTCATCATCGAAAACAAGCAGGCCATGGAGATGTGCGCCATCTACCGCGACATCATGTCGGGTACCATGGACGCCTTCGCCTCCATCATCTCCAACAACCTCAACGTCGTCATGAAGGTATTGACCAGCCTGACGGTGGTTTTGTCCATCCCGACGCTCTTTGCGTCCCTGTGGGGCATGAACGTGGGCGTGCCCTTTGAAAACGCGCCCTTCGGCTTCTGGATGGTGCTGGGCATCTCGGTGGTGGCCAGCGTGGCGGCGTTCGTGCTCCTGTGGCGCAAGAAGATGTTCTAAGGGGGAATTTTGTGCGCACGGCACTGATCACGGGCGGCAGCCGGGGCATCGGCGCGGCGGCGGTGCGCGCGTTTGCGCGCGCGGGCTTTCGCGCCGCGTTTTTCTATCGGGCGGATGAGGCGGCGGCGCAGGCGGTCTTGCGCGAAACGGGCGCGGCGGCCATTCGCTGCGACGTGAGCGACCCCGGCCGCGTGCGCGAGGCGTGCCGCGAGGCCGAGAGGACGCTGGGCCACATCGACGCGCTGGTGAACAACGCCGGCATCGCCCAGCAGAAGCTCCTGACCGACGTCACCGACGAGGACTGGCGGCGCATGCTGGATGTGAACCTGTCGGGCGCGTTTTATGTGACCCGCGCGGTGCTGCCCGGCATGATCAGCCGCAAGCGCGGCAGCATCGTCAACGTATCCAGCGTCTGGGGACAGGTGGGGGCCAGCTGCGAGGCGCATTATTCTGCCGCCAAGGCCGGGCTGATCGGGCTTACGCGCGCGCTGGCCAAGGAGGTCGGCCCCAGCGGAGTGACCGTCAACTGCGTGTGCCCCGGCGTGATTCAGACGGACATGCTGGGTGGGTTCACCCCCGGCGACCTCAAGGCGCTGGCCGAGGAAACCCCGCTGGGGCGCCTGGGCACGCCGCAGGAGGTGGCCGCGGCCATCCTGTGGCTGTGCCAGGAGGACGCGGCCTTCGTGACCGGCCAGGTGATCGGGGTGGGCGGCGGCTTCGGGGCATAAAGAACGAGGGCCTGTACCGGATTTCTCCGGAACAGGCCCTCATTTTTTATTTCTTTAGAAGTTGGCCGCCGCTTCGTCCACCCAGCCGCCGCTGTTGGTGGAACCGTCCGTCCAGCCGCTGCCATTATCGACCCAGCCGGAGCCGCCGTCCGTCCAGCCGCTGCCGTCATCGACCCAGCCGGAACCGCCGTCCGTCCAACCGCTGCCGTCATCGACCCATCCGGAACCGCCGTCCGTCCAACCGCTGCCGTCATCGACCCAGCCGGAGCCGTCATCATACCAGCCGTCGTCATCGACCCAGCCGGTGCCGTCGTCGTACCAGCCGTCGTCGTCCACCCAGCCGGTGCCGTCGTCGTACCAGCCGTCGTCGTCCACCCAGCCGGAATTGTCAATCCAGCCGATGTCCTCGGCAAAGGTGAAGGAATCCGTGCTTCCGTCGCTCCAGCTGCCTGTGCTCTGCCCGCCGGCGCGGTTCTGCTCCCACAGGGACAGCTGGCTTTGCAGCTGGGAGGAGGACAGGTCGTAATGGAAGGCGGGAAGCCCGGCGGGATCGTAATCCACCTGCAGGGACAGCACGACCAGCGCGCTGCTCGCCCCGCTCACATCCACCCAGTCGCCCGGCTGATAGGTGGGCGGCTGCACGCCCGCGGCAAAGTCCGCGCAGTTGGTTACGACCCAGATGCTCTGGCTCTGCACCGTGACATTGGCCTGGCTGTTAAAGGAAACGGACACGCACAGGGAGGAACCCTGCATGGAAAGCGTGGCCTGACCGATCACATAGCGGTTGCTGGCGCAGATATCCACCCCCATGGAGCCCTGGCCGGCCAGCGCGTTCAAATCCACCATGGTGCCCATCATCCAGTCGCCGTAGAAGGCCACCGACAGGTCGTTGAGCCGCACGCCGTAGGTGCAGGCATTGTTGGCCACCAGGCGCGCCTGCTGGTGCATAAAGGGCATGGCATAGACATAGTCGCCGACGGTCAGGGTCACCAGATAGGGGATGGTGCGGTCCGCCACGTAGGGCAGGTAGATCACGCCGCTGTCGAAGGTGCCGCTCTGCAGGCCGTAGTCCTTGTCAAAAAGCAGGGTCTGCGAATCCACCTGCATCAGCGTCAGCCGTACTGGAGCCGCCAGTTCGCTGGAATCGCTGATGTACTTCCTGACCCGCACCCCCTGGGCGCTTGCGGAAAGATATTGCGCCACATATTCGTCGCTGTTCAGACAGCTCATATCCAGCGCGTCCACGTCGATGGTGAAGCAGTCCTCCGCCAGGGACGGCACGGACACCCATACCAGCAGCGCGCACAGCGCCAGGCAAAGCCACATGCGTTTCTTCATGGATGGTATCTCCTTTGATGATGGGCACTGCAGGCACCCATCCACTGATCCCAACGATTTAGTTTACCATTTTCATGCATCAAATTTGCTTCGATTTTTTGAAAACACGATACAAAAATACGACTTTTTCGTAACAAAACCGTAATATAGCATTTACTTTTTGGAAAAGCTTTGTTATACTTGAAACGCGGTCCGCTCTGGCGGGCTTTATCACAAACCGCATTGACCCAAGGAGGAACCGGATCATGAAAGCTTCTCTGCGCGCGCTGTCCTTTCGCATGCTTGCGCTTGCGCTGATCCTGACGTTGCTGGCCGCGCCCGCGGCGCTGGCAGCCACCAAATATACCACGCTGGAATTTGGATCGCGCGGATCGGATGTGCTGAAGCTGCAAAAGGCGCTTTTGGAACTGGGCTTCAACCCCAATGGAACGGACGGGAAATTTGGCCGCGGCACGGAAACGGCCGTGAAGGCGTATCAGGCCGCCAGAGGGCTGGAAGTGGACGGCAAGGCGGGCACCAAAACCCTGACCATGCTTTACGGGGAAACGGATGGCGGGGATGGCTCGATCACCGTACCGGTGACCACCAATCCCAACACCCTCAAGTACGGCGACAGCGGCAGCCGCGTGACGGAGCTGCAAACCGCCCTGGTCAAGCTGGGCTACAACACCAACGGCGTGGACGGCCGCTTCGGCGCGGGCACGCAGCGCGCGGTGATTTCCTTTCAGAAAGATAACGGCCTGGAGGCCGATGGTCTTGCAGGTACCAAAACTTTGGAGCTTCTTTATAAGAAAGCGGACGGGTCCAGCTCCTCTTCCGGCTCTTCTTCCTCCTCCTCTTCCGGCCTGACGCGCACGCTGCGCAGGGGCTATACGGGCGATGATGTCGTCACCGTCCAGCAGCGCCTCAAGGAGCTGGGCTACTATACCGGCAGCATCGACGGCGTGTACGGCAGCGGCTCCATTGCCGCGGCCACCGCGTTTCAGAAAAACAACGGCCTCAAGGTGGACGGGCTGACGGGCCAGAGCACCTACGCCGCGCTGTTCTCCAGCTCGGCCGTGGCGGCGGGTTCGTCCAGCTCCTCCGGCTCCTCCAGCTCTTCCGGCGCCTATGTCAAGCTGCAGTCCGGCGACAAGGGCACGGAGGTGAAAAAGCTGCAGCAGGCCCTCAAGGATTTGGGCTATGACGTCAGCGCCGACGGCACCTACGGTCCCATCACCGTGGCGGCGGTCATCGCCTTCCAGAAGCTCAACGGCCTGGACGACGACGGCATAGCCGGCGCCAAGACGCAGACGGTGCTCTACAGCGGCAACGCCAAGCGCTACGATTCCTCCAGCGGCTCTTCCGGCTCCTCCTCCGGCGGGTCGTCGTCGGGCAGCACGGGAACGACCGTCGCCCCCAACGGCGCGACCATTCAGCTGCTGCACTGGTTTGACGACGTCAAGCCCACCCTCAAGAACGGGCAGAACCTGATCGCTTACGACCCCGATACCGGCATCAGCTGGACGCTGCGCATCATGAGCCGCGGCAACCACGCCGATGTGGAGCCCCTCACCGCGGCGGATACCGCGGCCATGTTCCAGGCCTTTGGCAACAAGGAAAGCTGGGGTCCCAAGGTCGTCTACATCAAGCTGCCGGACGGTCGCTGGTCCATCGCTTCCACACATAACGTGGCGCATGGCAGCCAGACCATTTCGGACAACAATTTCGACGGACAGAACTGCGTGCACTTCCTGCGCGACATGGACGAATGCAAGCAGAACGACCCGGACTACGGCGTGCAGAATCAGGAGGCCATCCGCAAGGCGTGGAAAGAACTGACGGGCATCACCGTGAACTGACGCAGAAAAGCGGAGAGGAGCCTTTCCTCTCCGCAGTTGCGTTTCCGGGATTCCCTTACCGGGCGTGGTAGCTGGCGCATTCGCTTTCGTCGCAGGTGCCGGTATGGCAGTTGCAGCGGGGCGCGACCTTGATCACGTCCAGCTCGCACATGCCGTCGTTGGTGTGATGCTTGCAGCTGCTCACATCGCACTGGATGCTCTGGTTTTTGTTGGGAAACGACATTTCGCTCACCTCCCCGTTTGGTTGATGGCTTCAGTATGCGCGGTTAAAAGGCCCGGTATGCATCTGTCGACGCGGAAGGCAAGTTGTGCTATACTTACATGCCGGCGTGATCTTCGCAGCACGCCGCATAACAGGAGGAATGAAGAATGCACAGCTTGTTTTCCCGCCGCAATACAAAAAACCTCTGCCTGTCCGCTTTGATCGCCGCGCTGTATGCGGCGCTGACGCTGGCGTTTCAGCCCATCAGCTACGGCGCGGTGCAGTTTCGGATCTCCGAGGCGCTGACGCTCTTGCCCGCGCTGTTTCCCCAGGCGGTGCCGGGACTTGCGCTGGGCTGCCTGATCAGCAATCTTTTCAACCCCATGGGCGCCACGGTGTATGACGTGGTGTTCGGCACGCTGGCCACGCTGATCGCCGCCGTGATCACCTGGCGCATGCGGGCGAGCATCTGGCTCAGGGCCCTGCCGCCGGTTTTGTGCAACGCGGTCATCGTGGGGCTGGTGCTGACCTATGCCTACGGCATCGACATGCTGTGGATGAATATGCTCACCGTGGGCCTGGGCGAAGCGGTTGTGTGCTATCTCTTGGGCGTGCCCATGGTCAGGCTGCTTGCCAAGCGGGACCTCAGCCGCTGGCAGGCCTGAAGATTTTGAAACATGGATGACAATGCCATGGTAATTCGTTCTATGTCATCGGAGGCGCTTTTGCGCGCCTAACCCACGCGTTTGAAGAAGGAGGATGAGCATGCGTACCGTCAAGAAGCGGCATATGCGTATCGCCTGCCTATGCCTGTGCGCGTGCCTGTGCGCCCTGCCGCTGCTGGAAGCGGCGGCCGGGGATACGGCAGCGCCTCTGCCCACACCGACCCAGATGCCTGCGGGGGAGATTCTGACCGTGCCGGAAAATGGCGCGAAGGGAGAGCCTCCTGCGGCGGAGCCGTCCACGCCCGTGAACGATCCGGGCGGCGTGCCTTCCACGAGCCCTTCCGAAACTCCCACGGAGCTTCCGGGACCATCCGGAGCGCCTGAGGCTTCGTCGGTTCCGGAGACGACTGAGACGCCGGCGCCAGAGGCGTCCGTGACGCCCGGCACGAGCCCGGAGGCATCCGAGACGCCCGGTACGAGTCCGGAGGCGTCCGTGACGCCCGGGGCAAGTCCGACGGTGCCCGGGATGCCCACCGTTGTTCCGGCGCCCACGCCGGAGGAAGGCACGCCTCCCGTCGTCACGGCGCTGCCCACAGCCGGCGGCAATCCGGTCTGGGACGAAAGCCAGTGCGACCATATGAACGAGCACTGCGAGCGCGCGCCCAAATGCACCGTGCCGGGCTGCCGGCATATCGGCGTCAACGAGGCGGGCGACGTGGTGGCGCTCTGCGGCCTGGGCCAGTGGCTGATGGAGGTGGGATCGGACACGACGGACGGCGTTATGACGCTGGCCGCGACTGCGCCCATTGAGATGGAGCTGGTGGACGGCGAGAACATCCTCTACCGAAGCGGCAGCTATCACCTGACCGGCGGCGGGGAGAACGCCACGCTCTATATCCGCGACAACATGGTGCTGTCCATCGAGCTGGACGGGGTGCAGCTGCTCACGCTGCGCGTGTCGCAAAAGTCCGTGGTCACCATCGGCTTCCAGGGCTTCACCACCATCCAGACCCTCACCGCGCCGGACGCGGCCGTCAAGCTGAGCGGCTCCGGCTGCCTCACGGTGGCCAACAACCTCAACTACGGCGTGCTCAACGTGGAGCGCGGCAACGTGCGCCTGCCCTCCGGCGCGTCCAGCGACAACGGCCGCCGGCCGGTCGTCTTTGACGCCCCCGGCGCGGAACAGGCCTACGTGGACGGCAAGTTTTTCACCTACGTCAAAACCGGCTCCGACGGGAAGGTTACGCTGTGGCTGCCCGTTCTCGGAGAAGGAGCAAGCTATTGGGGCCGCATGAACGGCAATACGCTGGAAGTCAGCTCTTTGGCCGAGCCGCCCGCCGAGGGCGACAAGGTGGATTTGAGCGAGAACACGCCCTTTCAGGCGGTGGCGGGGAAGAGTTATACCCTCTATGCCACGGACCCCGCCAAGCAGAACCGCGTCATCAACGGCGCGGCGGGGGCCTCCTTCACGCTGTCAGGCGTGGGCACGGAGGGTTCCGCGCCCACGTTTCAAGGTACAGGAACGCTGTATGTGAGCGGGGACAACTACCTCAAGGAGCTGTCTGGCCCGTATGCCGTCTCCGGCACGGGCCGCCTGCATGTAGGTAGGCTCTCCGCCCCGAACCTGACGGCGCAGGGCGGGCTGACCATCCGCGCGGATACGGGCGATGCGCCCATGGCATGGACCAAGGTGCCGGTATCCGGCGGCGAGATGACGCTGGATCTGACGGCGGAGTACAACGGCGCTGCCGTGCCGGTGCTGTTTTTTGACGCAGGCCCGAAAACGGCGTACGCGCCGCTGCCCGCCGCCGCGGCGGGCTATCATTATGAGGGCACGGTGCAGGGCGGCAAGCTGCTTTTGCAGGCCGTGGAGGACGAGGAAGGCGCGTCTGTCACGCTGGACGCGTCAGACCATACGTTTGAAGCCTCGGGGAATTACCGCATCGTCAGCGAGGGCGGCACCTCCGGCAAGATCATCGTGGCGGACGGCGTGAGCGTCAAGCTTACTTTGGCGGGCGCCTATACCAGCGGTGACCTGCGCATCGGCGCGGGCGCTTCGGTTACGCTCGTGCTGCAGGGCGCCAATGCCGTGGGGCCGGTGGTGGTGGGCGACGGCGCGACCCTGTCGCTGAGCGGCACGGGCGCGCTGGACGCGGCCAGCATTTCCGGCGGCGGCACCGTCAGCATTGCCGAAACCACCAACCTCAGCCTCTCCAGCGGCACGGCGCTGCCCGGCAGCGCCCTCCAGCCCACCGTGATCGCCGTGACCGACGATCAGAACGCGCCCATGGCGCGCGCGCAAATCGTGCTCAAGCTGGGAAATCAGGAGCCCTTCAACGTCACCACCGGCAGAAACGGAACCGTTACCCTCTGGCGCGCTCAGGCGCTGAGCGGCACGGACGTGGTGGTGCTCAGCGATCAGGACACCTACGCCGCCGTCATCAACGGCGGCACGGCCAGCCCCGACGCGCTGCCCGTCATCCGCAACGTCAGGGCCGCCCCCTACGGCTCCATCACCTTTGAAACCGATACGGGAAACACGCTGGGCGTGCAGTACATCGTGTCGGACAAGGAGGAGGAGATGGCCGATACCTGGGAGCCCACGGCGGGCGTGGTCCTTATGCGGGGCGGCGAATGCACCATTCCCGGCCTTAAGGACGGCGATGTGGTCACCTTCCGCGCCTTTGCCTGCGCGCAGGCCGGCGTCACCCTTTCGGGAGATACCGCCTCCGCCTTCGCCTTCAGCGAAAAGGTGGTCTTTACCGTCCGGGAGGAGCGCCAGCCGCTGGTCATCGCCGATCAGGAGCGCACCTACAACGGCAAGGCCTTTCAGCTGAGCAAAAAGCTCTACCCTGAGAGCGCCTCGGTCAGCTATTTTCAGGACGGCGAGCTTCTCAAAAGCGCCCCCGTCAAGGTGGGCGAGTACATCGCCCGGGTCACCGTGCCCGCCGGGGACGCGCAGTATTTGCCGGGCAGCTACGATGTGCGCATGACCATCAAGCGCATCGTGGTGCTGATCTATCCCGAAGCCGCCAGCAAGCAGAAGGGCCAGGACGATCCGGAATTCTTCTATGAGTATGACGAAAGTGTCATGCTGGAGGACGACGAGGTCACGGGGTCGCTGTCCCGCGTGCAGGGCGAAACCTATGGCAACTATCCCTACCTGGCCGGCTCACTGTCCGCTCCGGACTATTACGAGCTGGTCATCGCGCCCGACAGCCCGCTGTTTTTTATCGATTGGAATATCCATCATTACCTGCCCTACGATCCGCTGGCGCGCATTGATCCCGTCTATGATGAGCTGCGCTTTTCCAGCGGCAAGACCCTTCGCACACAGATTCGCACCATCGACGTGCTCAAGGTGGGCGATACCTACTACGGCACGCCGGTGACGGATCTCATCGACGGGAGGGAGCGCCCCGCCACGCCCACTTTGCGCCTGCGCGGCGGCTACGACTCCGCGCTGCTCATCCTCAACGCCGAGCCGGAGCTCAACGCCGACGGCGGCTATGCCACCGACCTGGACGGCAACAAGCTGGTGCGCGGCCGCAGGCTGACCATCAGCTACAGCATGCTCAACAACCTGGCCCGCCAGAATGTCGATTACATCGCCTTCGGGCTGGACGGCGTGATGGCGCTGATTGACCTGGAGGAGCTTAGAAGCGGCGAAGCGGTGGCCGGGCTGATGAAGCAGGAGGGAATCAGCAAATCCAGCGCTACCCGCTTCCAGATCGACCTGGAGCCCGTAACCGCGGATACCCAGCTGGCCCAGAGCGAAGCCGGCGCGCAGGAGGCCGCCGGGCTGGGGGAAAAGCTCATGCGCGTGAGCGTCAAGGTCAGCAGCGGCTCGCGCCGGGTGGATATCGCGCCCGTGCTGAAAAACGCCAGCGTGCTCTTTGACGCCAGCGCTCTTTTGGAAAGCGACCTGGCCCCCGCGCCGTCCGGCGGCGACGTGACCGAAACCGTTGCCGGCAAGCCCGTGAATATGGCGGCGGACGTACAGGACGAGCGCATGCAGGCCGCCGTGGCCGCCGCCAAGGGCGAAGCCGAGGCGGACGAGGAACTGCTGGATTTGACGCTTGAGATGCTCAATGACCACATCCGTATGAACAACACCACGCTGCTGCGCTATGACGACGGCAAAAAGGCGCTTGACACGACAGCCGTGGTGCCCTATACTGCATCCGAATCCAACCTTGTCATGTTCCGCGCGATGATGCGGACCCGGCCGTACCTGACGGCCAGCCTGTCCAAGAGCGGACTGTACGGGCTGGGCGAGCAGGCCCAGTGACGGGCATGAACCTATGTGCCTAAGGAGGAAAACCATGATCGGAAAGATGTTGAAACGCGCGCTGTCGCTCTGCCTTTGCGCGCTGCTGCTGGCAGGCGGCTGCCTGGCTGAGGATAGCCTTGAGGACTTTGTGCCCGACGAGCTGACCCCGGAGGAGCTGGCTCAATGGCAGGAGTGGGCCGAGGAAGGCATGGGCGACAGCGACGCCACGGCCGAAAACGCCGCCGAGCTGACCGCCGAGGAGGAGGCGCTCATGGAGGAGATGGCCTCCATGCTGGAAGATACCACCGTCGATACCGAGGTGGACCTGACCAATCTGGAGCCCAACGAGGACCTGCCCGACCATGTGGTGAACATTCTGCTGCTGGGTGTGGACAACCGCAGCGTCGAGCTGGTCAGCGGCCGGGCCGACGCCAACATCATCTGCTCCATCAATACCCAGGACGGCTCCATCAAGCTGACCTCCATCGCCCGTGACACGGCTGTGGTGGTGCCCGGCTACAAGAGCCAAAAGCGCCTGAACACCGCCTTCAAGTTCGGCAGCAAGGACGGCGACATCGCCAAGGGCGCCGAGCTGGCCATGAAGACCGTCAACCG
>CALVNG010000042.1 GCA_944349545.1 uncultured Eubacteriales bacterium | reverse complement strand
TCGGCCCTGCGGCATTTCCTGCTCGGCCCTGCGGCATTTCCTGCTCTTGCGAAAGACGTACAAATTGTGATATAATGTCGAAAATGTTTTGAAATCGGGGTGGCGCTGCATGCAGACGGCTTTGCCGGTGCTGACGGTAGCGATGCTGGTCGG
The DNA here is from genome assembly GCA_944349545.1 of uncultured Eubacteriales bacterium. Taxonomy (GTDB): domain Bacteria; phylum Bacillota; class Clostridia; order Christensenellales; family Aristaeellaceae; genus Limiplasma. The sequence continues at coordinate 17,662 of CALVNG010000042.1, read as the reverse complement.
GCTTGCCATTGCATTTACGGTTCGGGACAGGCGGCAGCAAAAGCGATTGCGGCTGCGCGTACAGAAACTGTACGCCTCCCAGCTCTTTGAGGATATGCTTCCGTTGCTGCAGGCCTGCCGCAAACGCCAGCTTGAGCAGGTGATCGTGGATAAGACCGGCGTGGTGATGCGCTATCTGCACTTTGCCGGGAGTGAATCCGCCTTTCTGATGCGTCCCAACGGCTACCGCTACCTTTCTCCCGGGCAGCAGGAAGCCCTGCGCTCCGTGCTGGAGGACTGCCTGCCCAAGCTCCGGGATTCGCAGCTCTACCACCTGAGCCGTCAGCGTATCCGCCTGCTCAACGGACAGGTGGAATACGCCTACCGCTACACCATCACCAACGCCTACAAGGCACGCCTGTCACGCGCGCCCTACTACGACGGCACGCTTCAGACCCGCTCATGGTAGGAGGCGGCCCGCCTTGATGGGGGTTTCCAGGCGGCTTTCCACATACCGGCGCAGCATGTCAAACAGCATGCCTGCGCCGGTGTTTTTTTGCGGCGTCAGGCCCTCCCGGATGGTCCGGCTCATCCAGACGATCTGTTCGTGCGTGACGGGAAACGTGGCGCGAGAGGCACAGGCCGGGCAGCACAGGCCGCCCGCCGAGATGTCCATATGCCCGCCCCCGCTTACGTCCAGCGGCGTGCGGCAGTGCGCGCAGCGGCTCAGCCGCGGGCGATACCCTGTCGCATCGGCAAAGAGCAGCACAAAGGCCGTGGTGGTTTCCAGCGGGTCCGCGTCCCCGTCATAGGACAAATAATACAGCCCCTTGAGCAGCAGGGCGTACAGGTCCTCCGCGGGCTGGCCCGGCTGAACCGCCGCCGCGCACAGCCCGGCCATGTAGCTGGCGCAGGTCAGCCGGTAGGGGTCCAGCCGAAGCGGATAAAAGGTATCCTGCAGGGCGCAGGAGGTCAGCACCGCGCGCTCGTTTTTCTGAAATAGCACAAACTCGCCGCTCACGAACAGCTCGCTGGCGGGCATCAGCGGGCTTTTGTGCCGGCGGCAGCCCCGCGAAAGCAGATCCACCCGCCCAAGCCGGGGGCTGAGCAGGGTGAGCATGCGGTCATGATCGCGGTAATTCGCAAAGCGCAGCACAATGCCGGGCGTGGTGACGGCGGGCATCCGGATTTCTCCTTTCCTCCGGGTATGCGAAAGCCCCCTCGCGCCATGCGGCACATCGAGGGGGCGTAAAAGCGCGCGAAACTCAGCCCTTCACGGTTTCCACCAGCTTGGTGAAAGCGGCGGGATCGTTCACGGCGATATCAGCCAGCATCTTGCGGTTGATGGTGATATTGCGCTGCTTGAGGCCGTTCATCAGAACGGAATAGCTGATGCCGTTCATGCGGGCGGCGGCGTTGATGCGGGTAATCCACAGGCGGCGGAAATCGCGCTTGCGCATCTTGCGGCCTTCATAGGCGTAGCGCAGGCTGCGGCGCACCTGTTCGCTGGCGGCGCGGTACTGCTTGGACTTGGCGCCATAGTAACCCTTGGCCAGCTTGAGCATCTTGCGGCGCTTCTTGTGGGCGTTTACAGCTCCTTTAATACGTGCCATTTTTTTATCCTCCTTGAATCGTTAGCAAAGCTTATTTGTAGGGCAGCAGCTTGCGGATGGTGCGCGCCTCGGCCGCATTGTCCACAACGCCGTCCGCGCGCAGGTGGCGGGTGCGCTTGGTGGTCTTCAAATGCACCTGATGGTTGGCGTTCATCTGCTTATGCGTCACTTTGCCGTTCTTCGTGAAGGAAAAACGCTTGGCTGCGCCACGATGGGATTTCTGCTTGGGCATAGGGGTTGTCCTCCTTCCGTGTGCTATCCGTACCCGCCCGCGGGGAAATGTGCACCCGCGGGCGCGGGATGGCCGTTTGTCAGGTCAAATCATGTTTTCGCTTTCGCGCTTGACCTTTTTCTTGGGCTGGGGCTTGAGCTCGCGCTTTTCAGCCTCGCTCGCCTTGGCCGCCTGTGTGGCGGCGTGCTTTTCCTTGCGCTGCTGGCTCTTTTCCGCAAAGCTCTTCTTTTCGGCCTTCGGCGCAAGAATCATGATCATGTGGCGGCCTTCCAGCATGGGACGGCGCTCGACGGTGCCGTATTCCTCAATGCGGGCGGCAAAATCCTGCATGATCTTCAGGCCGATGTCCGCGTGCGCAATCTGGCGGCCCCTGAAGCGGATGCTCACCTTCACCTTGTCCCCATCCTGAAGGAATTTGACGGCGTTTTTGAACTTGGTCTGAACGTCGTTTTCCTCGATGGTGGCGGAAAGCTGCACTTCCTTGAGGGTAACGATGCGCTGGTTCTTGCGCAGCTCGCGTTCGCGCTTGGACTGCTCGTAGCGGTGCTTGTCGTAGTCCATCAGCTTGCACACGGGCGGCTGAGCGCCCGGCACAATCTTGACCAGGTCAAGATTCTGCTGCTCGGCGAGCTGCAGGGCGGCCTGGATGGGCATGACGCCCAGCTGCGTGCCGTCGGTGGCGACCACGCGCACCTCCCTGTCGCGGATCTCTTCGTTGATCATCGGCTCGTTGATATCCATACACCTCCAAAAAATCGAACGGTTGCGTTTTCCGTGCCGCGCACAAAAAAACGCCGGGCATGCCAGCCCGCCGTATCACGACCCCACCATGGACTTACGTGCCATGACCGGCGCAAGATGTTCGCGCGGTGAGAAGCGGGCGGCTTCTGCTTACGGCGAATAGTATAGCATGCTCCGGACGGCTTGTCAACGAATTTTCTCGAACGTCGCAAATTTACAATTCATTCACACCCACATGCCCGGCGCATGGTATGATAAGGCGAGGCGGATTTTCCGCCGATCAAGCAGACGGGAGGGCATGCGCCCTTGATTGAGATTCAAAACGTATCCAAGCGCTACGGAAGCGTGCGGGCGTTGGAGAATGTAAGCCTTCGCATGGAAGGCAGCGGCGTTTTGGGCCTGCTGGGGCAGAACGGCGCGGGCAAGACCACGCTGATCAACATCCTGACCGGCTACCTGGCGCCCACCTCCGGCCGGGCGCTGCTGGACGGACACGACCCGCTGATGGAACCCGCCGAGGCCAAGCGCCGCCTGGGCTACCTGCCGGAGCAGCCGCCTCTGTACGACGAGATGACCGTGCGCGAATACCTGCGCTTTGTGGCCGCGCTCAAAGGCGTCACCTCCCGTGCCATTGGCGCGCACGTGGACGAGGTGATGGAGCTGACGGGCCTGACCTCCATGCGCAATCGCCTGCTGGGCCATCTGAGCAAGGGGTTCCGCCAGCGCGCGGGCATGGCGCAGGCCCTGTGCGGGGACCCGGACGTGCTGGTGCTGGACGAGCCCACCGTGGGCCTGGACCCCCGGCAGATCACCGAGATCCGCGCGCTGATCCACACCCTGGGAAGGGACCATACCATCCTGTTTTCCTCACACATCCTGAGCGAGGTGCAGCAGCTGTGCGACCATGTGGTGATTCTGGATCACGGGCAGGTCAAGCTGGACGCCTCCCTGGCGCAGCTCAGCGCGCCGGAGGACGTGACGGTGCTGCTGACCGTTGATGCGCCGGAAGCCGCCATTTTAGGCCGGCTTAAGCAGCTGGAGGGCGTGCGCCGCGCGACGGTGCAGCCATGCGCGCAGAGCGGCCGCACGAGCGTACAGCTGCAGTTTCACCGCGAGATGGAGCCGGAGCGGCGGCTGTTTGCGCTGCTCAGCGGGATGAACATTCCCATCCTGCACCTTTCGCGTGTGGGCGACAGCCTGGAGCAGGTGTTCCTGAACGTGATTTCGCAATAGGAAAGGAGCCTTTCCGTGGCCACCATCTTTAAGCGCGACTTCCTCGCCTATTTCCGCACGCCGGTGGGCTATGTGTTCATGGGCGTGTTTCTCACGCTCTCCGGCCTGATCTTTTACCTTTATAACCTGCAAAACCTCTCCGGCGACCTTTTGACCTTCCTTTCGCAGCTGACGCTGCTGGTGATGCTGCTTTCGCCGCTTTTGACCATGCGCCTGATCTGCGAGGACCGGCAGAAGCGCACCGATCAGCTGGTCTTTACCAGCCCCGCGGGCCTTGGCAGCGTGGTGCTGGCCAAGTACCTGGCCGCCGCGTGCGTAATGCTGGTCACGGTGCTTTTGACCAACATCTATACGCTGGTGATCGCGCTGGGCGGCACGGTGTACGCGGGCGAATGGTTCGTGGGATACACGGGCTTCCTTTTGCAGAGCCTGTCGTTTCTCGCGCTGGACCTGTTTGTCACCTGCTTTGCCAAGAATCAGATGACCGGCGCGCTGGCGGCCTTCGGGGCCAACTTCGTGCTGTGGATGGCCGATCTGCTGGCCAACAGCCTCACCATCGGCTGGCTGGCGGACGCGCTCAACTTCCTGAGCCTCTACGACCGCTATGAGCCCTTCCGGCTGGGCCAGTTCAGCTATGCGGCCGCGCTGTTTTTTCTGACGTTCATCGCGGCATGCCTGGTGTGCGCCACGCGCGTTCTGGATGCGCGGCGCTTTTCGGAGGGGGGCGCAGCATGAAAAAGCGGATTTCCTCTCTGTTTCTTCGTTTCCGCCAGCCCAAGTGGCGCCATGGCAAGCTGGGCGCGCTGCTGGTGGCCGGCTTCCTGACCATCTGCGTGCTGGTGAATGTCTTTGTCCAGGCGCTGGAGGATGAATACGGCTGGCGGGCGGATCTGAGCTTCAACGCCTACGCCACCACCGGCGAGGAAACCAGCGCCGTGCTGGATCGTCTGGAAAACGATGTGGACCTCTACCTGCTCTACCAGAGCGGAGCGGAGGATACCCAGCTGCTCCAGCTGCTCAACCGCTACGCCGTGCTCAGCGACCGCATCTCCGTCAAGGAAACCGACATCGCGCAGAATCCTGGCATCCTCACACGCTTTCCCGGCGATACGGACAAGACCGCCCAGGCCGACAGCGTCATCGTCAGCTGTGAATCCACAGGACGGTACAAGATTCTGGATTATACCGACTTTTTGACCCAGGGGTACGATATCGAGTCCGGCTCTTTCCAGCCGGAGGGTCTGTCCTATGAAAAATCGCTGACGGAAGCCATCGCTTCGGTCGCGCAGAACGACCCGCCGACGGTGGGCGTTGTGCAGGGGCACGGCGAGCTCACCCCGGACGCTTTGGACCTGCTGCTGTCCTTTCTGGAGAGCAACGGCTACGACCATGTGACCGTCGATTTGTCCGCCGAGGACGCTCTTTCGAACGTGGCCCTGCTGCTCATCGCCTCGCCGCAGAAGGATTTCAGCGACGCGGAGCTGGAAAAGATCAACGAATTTGCCAAGGAGGGCGGCAGCCTGTTTATCACCCGCGACTACACCGATCCGCTCGACAGCATGCCCAACTACCTCTCCCTGCTGCGCAGCTACGGCGTTACCCCGCTCTCCGGCATCGTGGTGGACCCCGGCGCCTATCACGAAAATCCGCTGGCCATCGTGCCCTATATGGAGGAGCTGGACATGACGCAGGCGCTGATTTCCGGCGGCATGGACGTGCTGCTCATGCCCGCCGCCTGCGCCTTTGAAACGCCCGGCGAACCGGATCACAGCCTGACGACCGGCACCGTGCTCAAAACCAGCGAACAGGCCTACCTGCGCGATCTGTCCGACGGCAACGACAGCGTGGAGATGCAGCCGGGAGACCGCTCCGGCGAATTGAGCGTGGCGCTCTACGCCCACCGCATGCACGCCAACGGCAATATCAGCCGTCTTTTCATCGCGGGCAGCAGCGGGATGTTCACCGAGGAATACGTCTACCAGCGCACCTATGTGCAGCAGTTTGTGCTCATGCTCATGGGACAGCTGCTCTCGGACAAGATCATTACGCTGGACATCATGGCCTCGGCGGCCGTGCGGCCCGCGCTCACGGTGGGTAGCCAGACGGTGGGTACGGCGCTGATCATCGCCGTGCCACTGCTGGTGCTGGTGGCCGGCCTGTGCGTGCTTCTGCCCCGCCGCAACCGCTGAAGCAAGGAGGACCTTCATGCAACATCCCCCCAAAAAACGTGCCAAGCGCCGTCCCCGCCCCCATCTCGTCCTGATTTTGACAGGCGTGGGCGTCGTGCTCGCTGCCGCTGCACTTTTTTTCCTGCTGCCGGTCATCAGGGAACGCTTCCCCGCGGAGCCGGTCCTGCCCGTTGAGATGGGGCCGGAATCACGCACTTTGTATGTGGGTGATTCCTCCCAGCTGGACAGCATCACAATCTCCCAGGAGGAGGGTGACAGCTATACCCTGCGCATGCGGGACGGGCACCTCACGCTGGAGCGCGGCGGTCAGTGGCTGGCCGTGAGCGACTATCAGGAAGAAGCCATGCTGAAAGCCGTCACCCAGCTGGTGATGCCGGGCGTCGTGGCAGATGACGAGGCCGAGGTGGCCGAGCATCTGGCGGATATGGGGCTGGACACGCCCCGCGCCACGGCGCTGGTGCGCTATCAGGACGGCACGGAGATGACGCTGGAGCTGGGCGGCGATGTTCCGACCACCAGCTATTCCTATTTCCGCTGGTCCGGTGATGACAGCGTGTATATGTGCGATTCCGGGCTCACCGACGCGCTGCTCACCACCGCGACGCGGCTTTTGCCGGTCGAACAGCCCACGCTTTCCAAGGACCTGATTGACCAGGTCACCCTCTCCCGGCCGGATGGGGAGACTGCCATTCTCTTTTCCAACGACGGGGAAGGGCACTACATGGGTCTGCTGGTGGAGCCATACCAGTATCCCGTGGATTCGCAGCAAGCCGAAACCCTGCTTACCGCGCTTTCCTCCTTCCGCCTGGGCACGCGCGAGGCGGAGGCCAACGCCGAGACCCGCGCCCAGTATGGCCTGGACGACCCGGAGCTGACCCTCTGGCTGCACCAGGCCGCGGGAACCGTCAGCACCGTGGACGAAAACGGCCAGCTGACCGCCGCGGAGGTGGAGGAGCAGGCGCTCCGCTTCGTGATCGGCCGCACCGAGGGCGATTTCTTCTATACCTGCGAATATGCCGGCGACTGCTATCTGGTCAGCCGCTTTCTGCTGGAAACGGTGCTGGCTGCCAGCGCCGATACGCTGGTGGCGCGCCAGCCTGCCGACCTGGGCGGGGCGGCGCTCAGCGACATCCTGATTGAGGCTCCGCAGGGGGACCTTCACGTAACCGCCAAATATACCGAACGCGTGCTGCCCAACAACGATATTGAAACCGACGCCGACGGCAACATCGTCTATGATACCGCCGTCACCCTCAACGGCGAGGAAGCCGACGCAGAGCTGCTCACCACCCTGACCACGCGCCTCAACGCCCTCACCGTATCGGGCGACCTGCCGGACGGCTGGACCATACCCGAAGGGGAGGCGCCTCGCTGGCGCATCGTTTTGACCACGGTGGGTGGCGCCACGCGCGAGATTGCCGCCTACCGGCTGGATGCCTTCTCCGACGCGCTGGCGGTGGACGGCGTCGCCATCCGCTATGTGCACGAGGAGGCCATCGACCTCATTCTCGCGGATCTGCTGGGCTAGCGCGTTCGTCCGCTTCCAGCACCACCACAACCACATTGAGCAGCACCGGACCGGCCAGCAGACCCAAAAAGCCCAGCAGCCGGTAGCCCGCATACATGGCGGCCATCGTCGCCAGCGGGTACAGGCCCAGGTTGTGCCCCACGATGCGCGGCTCCAGCACCTGACGGATGACCACCGTGCCCACGTACAGGCAGGCTGCCAGCACGCCCATGCCCGCGTCGCCCGCCACGAAGGCGGCGATGCTCCAGGGAATCAGAAACAGCCCGGCCCCCAGCACCGGCAGCGCGTCCGCCACGCCGATGCCCAGGCCGATCAGCAGCCCGTAGCGCACGCGAAAGACGCCCAGCGCGATCATCAGAAACAGCGTGACGGCCAGCGACACCATCAGCTGGCTTCGTATCTGCAGGAGCACGGCCCGCCAGAGCCGCGCGCTCACCAGCTTTCCGCGCCGCATCAGGCCGCCGGGAAAGGCCCGGTGAAAAAAAGCCGCGATGCGCGCCCGGTCGGCGGTCATGTAATAGGTGCCCATCACCATTAGCACGGTGCTCAGCAGCGCGTGCGGGATGGAAGCCGCCGTGCTGAACGCCCCGCTGGTCAGCGCGGCCGACAGCGACGCCGCCCAGCCCACGGCGCTCTGCGCCAGGGAAGTCAGCGCATTGTCCATCACATCCGGCAGCAGATCCGGCAGCGCCGCGCGCACCTGATCATACACCCCGCGCAGCCAGGGCACGCCTACCTCGCCCACCCAGGCGGCGGCCTGCGGCAGCGCGCGCACCAGCTCGCGCGTGAGCCTTGTGACCAGCGCCGCCGCCAGCGCGCCCGCCACGCCGAAGAGCAGCAGCACCCCCAGCGCGGCGGCCGCCTTGCGTCCCATACGAATACGGCCCTTCGTCGCTACCCGGACGAAGGGCTCCAGCATGCGTGAAAACACAAAGGCCAGCGCAAACGGCCAGCAGTAGGGCAGCAGCACCAGCGCCAGCGCCATGGCTGCAAAGGTAACGGCCACCAGCGCCGTCTTGCGCAACAGGCCGTTCAGCCGGCGGTCCATCGTCTGCAGCCGGCGGGAAAGGGGTTGCTCCATAGGCGTCCTTCCCGGCCGCCTTTCAGCCGCCTGCCTGCCCGGTCCCGTCCCGATGCAGGAAGCAGCCGGGCTCATGGTCGTTGACCACGCCGACGGCCTGCAAATAGCTGTACACCGTTACCGAGCCCATGTAGCGCATGCCGCGCCGTTTCAGGTCGAGGCTAATGGCGTCGCTAAGCGGCGAGGTCGTTCGCACCTCGTCGCCTGAGGGCTGCGGCTCATCGCCGGCAAAGCTGTACAGATAGTTTGCGAAGCTGCCGAACTGGCGCTGAATCTCCAGAAAGCAGCGCGCGTTGACCACCGCCGCCTCAATCTTGCGGCGGCAGCGCACGATGCCCGCGTCCCCCAGCAGCCTTGCAATCTTAGCTTCGTCATACGCCGCAATTTTATGCGGGTCAAAGCCGTCGAATGCCCGGCGGAAGTTCTCCCGCTTGCTGAGGATCACATGCCAGGAAAGCCCCGCCTGAAACGCCTCCAGCAATAGCATCTCATACAGCCGCCCGTCGTCACGCGCGGGCACGCCCCACTCCGTATCGTGATACGCCTGCATCAGCGGGCCTTTGGCCCACGCGCAGCGCGGTTTATCCTGCCGCATGCTTTTCCTCTCCTTCATCTCTGTGCCAGCGCCGCGTCATGCACAGGGCAATGGTTTCCGCATCCCGCGCGATTCCGTCAAACAGGTGCGCCTTCACCGCGCCGGCCAGCACCACCATCACGATGGGGCCCAGAATGAGTCCCGCCACGCCGCCCAGCCGCATGCCCACGAACATGCCGATCAGCGACGCCAGGGGCGACACGCCCAGGTTGGTGCCCAGGAGCGCCGGTTCCGTGACGCGGCGCAGCAGTGAATAGCCCACATACAGTCCCAGGACCAGCCAGCCGTTATGCGGTGCGCCCACCAAAAAGCACACCAGCCCCCAGGGGATGTACATAACGCCGCAGCCGAACTGGGGAATCAGCTCCAGAAGCGCCGCCGCAAAGCCGATGAGAAACGCGTATTCAAAGCCCGCCGCCTGGAAGAACACCCAGGAGATCAGCAGCGCCAACAGCGAAAAGAGCAGTTGCACCCTGATATAACCCGCCAGCCCCTCCCCCGCCGACTGGCGGAGCAGCCGAATGGAGCGTTCGCCGCCGAAGAGCCGCCGTCCAGCCAGGAACTCACGCCATTTTTCGTAACGGTTGGTGATGAAGATCACGGCCAGCAGCAGAAAATTGGCGTACACAAAGGCATACGGCAGGCCGGCAACCACCGAAAGCGCGCCGTTTACCACGCTTCCCGCAAACTGCATGCCCGCGTCCGACAGCGACTGAAACGCGCTGTTCAGCGATGTACGAAGCGTGCTTCCAATGGCGCTTGGCAGGTTCTGAGCCATGCTCAGCAAGCGGTCGGATGCGATGCGCAGCATATCCACCACGCCCGTGACCACGCCCGGCGTGGCCACCGTGAGCTGCACCACCACAAACGAGCAGATCCAGTACACCAGCCACATGGCCGCCAGCACCGCCAGCGCCACCCACAGGCCCACCGCCAGCCCGCGCCGCATATGCGTTTTTTCCTGCGTCAGGGCGATCAGCGGCCTGAGCAGCGCCGCCACCGCCAGCCCGATCAGAAAGGGCGAAAGCAGGTCCCACAGCACCGGCAGCAGCACCGTCAGAAATACCGCCGCCAGCGCCACAAACACCCCGCGCCAGAGCATGCGCTCCACGGCGCACAGAACCGATTGCCTTCCAGTCATGACCAACCCGCCTTAGAAATGCCCGCCGCCGCCGCCGTGATGGCCGCCGCCGACGCTCCTATGCACGCCGCTGCCGCCGCCGTGGCCACCGCCGGAGGAACGCGGCGGATCGGGCTTGCGGGCCTGCGTGGTGGTGGTGCGGAGGTAATCGTCCGCCCGTCCGGTGATGGTCACCTCGCAGTTGTCGCGGAAGTGATAGCTGTAGGTGCTGCCCTTGAGGTGGTAACGCCGCTTGACAAAGGCCACAAACACCAGCCCCGCAGCCAGTCCCAGGGCGGCGCACACCGCCGCTTCCATGGCGGTCAGCGCTCTGTGCCGGGAGGTGAGCACCTCCCCGGTGAGGATGTCGTAGCGGTACTGCCCCTCCGGGATGCCGTCCCGCAGGTAGCCGCGTACGCGCTCCATGATTTCCTCCACGGCGCCGACGTAATCGCCCTGCGCCAGCAAGCCCTGGCTGCCGCCGGTCGCCGCGTCGATCCGCGAGCCGGTCAGGTAGTCGATCATCTGCCCGCGCGTGTAGATGTACTGATAGCGGTTGTACATGTCGATGTAGTACAGAACGCCGCTGTCCTCGCTGTCCAGTCCAAAGTCGCCGTGGATGTAAAACTCGTCGGCCGCACGGTGCTGCTCCCCGTCCTCCTGCGCCTCGTCCGAGGTGACGAGCACGAAATCCATCCCCGTCTCCTCCTGAAAGCGGGCGATCTCGCTTTCCAGCGCCGCCTCTTCGCTGGCGGTAAACAGGTCCGCCCCGTCATACACGCGCTGCGCCGAAGCCAGCGCGCCGCCTGCCAGCATCACAAGCAGCGTCAAAAGGGCTGCCAGTCGTTGCTTTCTCATCTCCGTCGTCCTCCCTCAAAACAGGAAGTAGCTCAGCGCGCAGCCTGCCGCAAACACCGCCGCTGCGATGCCCGCCCCCACCAGATACAGCTTTTTCTGGTCGATGGGCAGCTTGCCGCACACCCGGCCCGTACAGCCGTTCATGGCATAGTAATAGGGATGCTGCGGGTCCCTGCGGTTCGGATAGGTCAGCACCCAGGTGGGCAGAAGGAGGTAGCGCGTGGCACTGTCCGTGATTTTGGCGGTGGCCTCGACATCATAGCTGTCGTAATGGAGATCGTCCGCCAGAAGCGGCTTCACATACGATTCGACCTCATGCTCCACGTCCCCGCGGATGGAGGCGGCGTCCAGGTCGCGCCGCTCGGCCACAAAGCCGGACAGATACGCGCCCGCAAAGGGCTTGGCGTCCTCCAGCGGGAAGGGATGGATGCCGTCGCTGAGCTTGCGGTCGGCGCTGGACAGCGCAGGGCGCAGGATGCCCCGGAAGCTGAAGCGGCCCTCGCGCCGCACATGGTAGTGCCGCGTGCTGGTGATGATGTATTTGGGCGTCTCCGCCACGCTGACCTGGCGCCCCTCACCCTCGATGGCGCCCTCCGCCTCGCAGTCGGTCACGAAATGCGGGTAGTACACCCCGCTCATCTCCCGCACCTGCTGCTCGCTGAAAAATCCGCGCGGCACAAAGCGTTTGCCCCGCACCCAGTCCATAAAGGCCGTCACGGCCTTTTTCTGGTCGATGGCAAAGGGCACCACCCCGTCGGGCCGCATATCGTCGGTCAGCCTGCCCTCAAGCACCACGGGGCTGTGGCAGTAATAGCAGTGTGTGGCGACGGTCGTTTCGTCCGTCACGATCTGGCTGCCGCAGCTGGGGCAGTGATAGGCCACCTGTGCGCCATCCGATTCGGGAGCGGCTTGGGACTGTTCCTCTGCCTGCTTCCCCTCGCCGGCCAGCAGCTGGTCCTCCTGAAAGACGGAATGGCAAAACGGGCATTTCCACTGTCCGCCATCGGGGTCAAAGTTCAGATAGCCGCCGCAGCTGGGGCATTTGTAGGTGATGCCTGCCATATTTTCACCTCGTTGGCCGCCTCCTGGGGCGGCAAGTGTATGCGGGGTCATTATACCATAGGCCCCGTGGGAACACAATCCGCTCGACAAAACGGCCCATACCCGGTATAATCAGGTCAGCATGATACGCCCAAGCAACGGATGTCCGTTTGACCCATCTTTATGAAGGAGGTTCTTTCCACATGAGCGACAACGTGCTTGCCAGCTTCACCCCCGCCCGGCGCGAGGAACGCGCCTACGACCGCACCTTCCGCGTGGGCATCATCGGTACGGGATGGATTGCCGAGGCGCACGCCGAAAGCTACCTCAACCAGCCGGATGTCAAGATCGTGGCGCTGGCCGACCTGATCCCCGGCAAGGCAGAGGCCTTTGCGAAGCGCTACGGCCTTGCCGACGCGCGCTGCTATCCCGACCACAAAAGCCTGCTGGCGGGCGAGCAGCTGGACGCGGTTTCCGTGTGCACCTACAACACTGCGCATGCACAGTGCGCCATCGACGCGCTGGCCGCCGGCGTGAATGTTCTTTTGGAAAAGCCCATGAGCGTGACCGTCCAGGAGGCGGCGGACATCATCCGCGCCGAAAAGAAAAGCGGAAAGCTACTCTCCATCGGTTTCCAGCCCCGCATGGATGCCAACATGCAAAAGATCAGGGAAATCGTGCAAAGCGGCGTGCTGGGCAAGGTGTACTACATTCAGACCGGCGGCGGCCGCCGGCGCGGCATTCCCAACAGCACCTTCATCGAAAAAAAGACCGCCGGCATCGGCGCCCTGGGCGATATCGGCTGCTATTCACTGGACATGGTGCTCAACGCCATCGGCTATCCCCGCCCTCTGACCGTGACGGGCTATACCTCCTCCTTCTTCGGCCAAAGCGAGCGCTACCAGTACCCGGACGCCTTCCACACCGCCGCACAGAATGCCGCCCGCTTTGACGTGGACGACTTCGCCGCGGCCTTCATCCGCCTGGAGGGCGGCGTGGTGCTGGACTTCCGCATCAGCTGGGCCATGCACCTGGACACGCCGGGCGACACGCTGATTCTGGGCACGGAGGGCGCGCTGCGCATCCCCTCCACGGAATGCTGGAACGGCACCGTGGGCGGCCCCATGAAGCTGTACACCGATGTGGCGGGCCTGCAGACGGTGACGGAGCTGCCCATCGTACCCGACGAGGGACCGGGCCTGTTCGACCGCAAAATCCGTTCCTTCCTCGACGCCATCGAAAGCGGCGGACCCGCGCCGGTGCCGTCCTCGCAGATCCTCTACAACCAGGCCATCATCGACGCCATCGCCCGCTCCGCGGAGGCGGGCCGGGAGGTGGAGGTCGTCATTCCGGAGGTATAAAAGGCGCATGCGAAGGGCGAGAGCCTGACGCCGGCCGCTTCACACCGAAACGGATATTCTTCCGCAACAGACCGCAGACCTGTTTCCTGCGGTCTGTTTTCTTATTCGCATCCGCCTTTTCCCGCCGTTGACATCCTCCCCTCCGCCGCGGTATCATAGGAAAAACCGTCGCTTTGGTATGGGAGGTTTGCGCGCATGAAGCTCAACTACAAGCGCACGCTGCTGGTGGGCCTGGCGTTTCTGTCCATCTGCGCCTTCTGGCAGCTCTACGACAACGTGGTGCCCCTCATTCTGAAAAACACCTTCGATATCCCTGACGATATCGCGGGCGTCATCATGGCGCTGGACAACGTGCTGGCGCTGTTCCTGCTGCCTCTCTTCGGCAAGCTGTCCGACCGCACGCACACGCGCCTGGGCAGACGTATGCCCTATATCCTGGGCGGCACGCTGGCCGCGGTGCTGCTGATGAACCTGCTGCCCGTCGCGGACCGGGTGCGCAGCCTTGGACTGTTCGTGGCGGCGTTGGGGCTGCTGCTGCTGGCGATGGGCGTGTACCGCTCCCCCGCCGTGGCGCTCATGCCGGACGTAACCCCCAAGCCCCTGCGCAGCAAGGGCAACGCCATCATCAACCTGATGGGCACGCTGGGCGGCGTGTTCACGCTGGCCGCCACCAGCCTTCTGGTCACGCGCGACACGTCGGGCCGCGAGAATTATACCGCGCTGTTCCTGGCTGTTTCCGTTCTGATGCTGGCGGCCGTCGTGGCGCTTTTGCTCACCATCCGCGAAAACCGGCTGGCTCACGAGGTCGAGCTGCAAAATCTCGCCGCCCAGGGCGAAGACGCCGCCAGGGCGCAGGACGACGAGGCGCCCTCCTCCGGCGCGGGTTTTTCCTCGCTGGACCCCGCCCTCCGCCGCAGCCTGATTCTGATCCTGTGCTCCGTCGCCCTGTGGTTCATGGGCTACAACGCCGTTACCACCGCCTTTACCAAGTACGTGAGCGTCCAGTGGGGCTACGACATCAAGGCCGCCTCCCAGTGCCTGATGGTGGCTACCGTGGGCGCGGTGGTGAGCTATCTGCCCGTGGGCTTTCTGTCCTCTCGCTTCGGCCGCAAGCGCGTCATTCAGGCGGGCGTTCTGCTGCTGGCGGTCTGCTTTGGCACGGCGGCGCTGTTTGCCAGTTTCAGCCCCGTGCTGTACGGGATCTTCGCGCTGGTGGGCGCGGCCTGGGCCATGATCAACGTCAATTCCTATCCCATGGTGGTGGAGATCTCCAAAAGCGGCGACGTGGGCAAGTATACCGGTTACTATTACACCTTCTCCATGGCCGCGCAGATCGTCACGCCCATCGTGAGCGGCTGGCTGCTGGAGCATGTGGGATATTACACGCTTTTGCCCTACGCGGCGGTGATGGTGGCGCTGTCCTTTGTGACCATCAGCCTGACCCGCCACGGCGACAGCCGACCCCAGCCGCCGCGCAGCAAGCTGGAGGCCTTCGACGCGGGGGATGACTGACCATGAGCGCGCTTTTGTGGATGCTGGTTTGTCTGATGTTTCTCGCAGGGCTGTATCTGTTTCTGATTGCGCCCGCACGGAACCGGCCCGACGCCTCGGCGCTCATGGACCGGCTGTACGCGCACCGCGGCCTGCATGGCGGCGGCGTGCCCGAAAACAGCCTGGCCGCCTTTTCCCGTGCGGCGGAGGCGGGCTATGGCATCGAGCTGGACGTCCAGCTCACCCGTGACGGACGCCTGGTGGTGCATCACGACGCCAGCCTCAAGCGCGTATGCGGCACGGATCTGCAAATTTGCGACATCACCTACGAGGAGCTGTGCCGTCATCCCCTGCCAGACGGCTCCTGCGTGCCGCTTTTCAGCGACGTGCTCGCGCTGGTTGGCGGACGGGTGCCGCTGATCGTGGAGGTAAAGCATCATGGGGGCGCGGCGCGCAACGCGGCGGCAGCTTTGGAGCAGCTGCGCGCCTACGATGGCCCCTACTGTGTGGAGAGCTTTCATCCCCTGGCCATGCGCTATTTTCGCCTGAACGCGCCCGGCGTGGTCCGCGGCCAGCTCGCCATGGGCGGCGCGCGTCAGGCGGGCGAAACCGGCATCGTCGCGCACTTCGCGCTCAGGCACCTGCTGGTCAACTGTCTCAGCCGCCCGCATTTCGTGGCCTATTCCTACCCGAAGGACCGTTCGCCGGCCATGTGGCTCATGCGCCGCTGCTTTCATCCCCTTCTGGCCGCCTGGACGCTGCGCAGCCAGGAAGCGCTCGACGGCGCGCTGGCGCGGGACTACCGGCTTCTCATCTTTGAGGGATTCACGCCCCGGAGGGACGGCGCCCGTCCGTCCTGTTGACTTCTCTCCCGGCCAAGTTTATAATGAAACAACCCTGGCGCATCTGCGCAGGAGGAAGGAATATGATCGTTTCTGACGAGGGAGGGATGGACGTGCAGTCCGCGGCGATCCGGCCGGAACGGTCCAGGCTGCTTGCCGCCGTGGTCGGTTTGTTGGCGCTGACTGGCCTGATGGTGCTTTTTCCCGCCGCCTGTCTGCCTCTGGCGCTGATGACGCCGCTCCTGGCCTGCCCGCTGGTGGGGTCCCGCCGGCAATGGGCCGCCTGGCTGGCTGCCGCGGCGCCTGCCGCCGTGTCTCTGCTCTGCCGTTTTGATTTTCTCTATTCCCTTTCGCTGCTGCTGCCCGGCATGCTGCCTCTGGGACTTACCCTGTGGCTCGGAGCGCGAAAGAAGCTGGCTGCTTCCCTGTCGATCGGCCTTTATGTCTGCGCGTATGCCGTCTCGCTCACGCTGATAACGCTGGCAGCGGTACGCGCGCTGGGTGCGGGAGTCGCCGAGGGCCTGTCGGAGCTGCTGGTAGCTCAGGTGGAGGCCTCCGACCAGCCGGGGCTGCTCTTGTATCGCTTTGCGGCGGCGGGCCTGCTCGCTGTACCAGACGGCTACAGCGACGGCCTTTTGCCCCTGTTTCTGCTGGACCCCTCGTTAATCCGGCAGATGCTGCTGTCGCTGCGGCTGAATGTGGCGCTGATGCTTCAGGATCTTCTGCCGTGGCTGTTTGTGCAGGCCTGCATGCTGGGCGGGCTGTTCACCGCCCTGCGCGTGCAGCACATGCGCTGCGCGGTGCTGGTCGTCGCTCCGGACCCGGAGCATCCGGGCGAGCGCAAGGCGCGCGTGGTATCTCCGCCCGGCTTCCGCCTGATGGTGATTCCCCCGCGTCTGCGCTGGACGCTCTACCTGATGGCCCTGGCCTCGCTTCTGCTGATCGGTGCGGAGGGACGGCTGGCGCAAACCCTGGGGCTGTTGTTTTACGCGGCCTTTTCCTGCGCCTTTCAGCTGGCGGGCGCGGCGGTGCTGGTATGCGTGCTCTCCGCGCGCAATCCCGGCCATGCGGCGCTCTACGGGGCGCTTTCCGCCGTGCTGTACGCGCTGTTTCCCATAGCGCTGTTCTTCCTCGGCATTGCCGACCAGGCGCTGCATTTCCGCTCCCGGCTGTTGAAAACCACTGATTCTCACAAGGAGGAATAAGTCCATGAAGGTGATTCTGCTCTGCGACGTCAAGGGCACCGGCAAGAAGGACGACGTTCTCAACGTATCCGACGGCTTTGCCCGCAACTATCTCTTCCCCCGCAAGTGGGCCGTGGAGGCCACGCCCGGCGCGGTGAAGGAAATCGAGCGCAAGCGCGCCAACGAGGAGCGTCTGGAGCGCGAGCGTCGCGAGGCCGCCCAGAAGCTGGCCGACAGCCTGCGCGGCAAGGTCATTACCCTCAAGGTCAAGTGCGGTTCGCAGGGGCGTCTCTACGGCAGCATCACCAGCCAGGAAATCGCCGCCGCCCTCAAGGAGCAGCATGGGGTGGAGGTAGACAAGCGCAAGATCGAGTGTGAGCCCATCCGTCAGGTTGGCGACGTGGACATCACCGTCTGGCTCTACTCCGGCGTGACAACCCCCATGAAAGTCTCCGTCGTCGCGGCCTGAGGCCGCTTTCACTCCGCCGGGGTTGGCGCATGCCGCTTTGCCGTCCCCGCGTGCGCGGCCTGATACCGCCTTCACTGCGCGCGGCCTGAGGCCGCTCTCACTCCG
>CALVNG010000041.1 GCA_944349545.1 uncultured Eubacteriales bacterium | reverse complement strand
TCCTTGGTGGCTTCCTCCTCGCCGGACCAACCGGCCCAGACGATGTTGGCGCCCTCCGCCACAGCCGCGGCCGAGGTTAGAAGCATCATCGCGCATAGGAACAGTGCAAGCAGCTTTTACATGATGGTCTCCTCCTTTAACGGTATCGTTCTATTGCTATGCCGCCCGGTCAGCGGTCATATTCGGGATTCGGGAGCACGGCGCAGACCACGGCGTCGCCGCCGTAGGTGGCGGTGATGCGCACCTCCAGCTCCGTGCAGGCTACGGGTTCAAAGCGGTGAAGTCGCCTGCGCTGGTCGTTTCCGCTTACCTCGGCAAGTGTCCTTTCGCCCTCCGGCCCGCGGGCTACCAGCCGATAGCTGCGCGCCAGCTGAGGCGGCATGCCCTGCCGCGCCGCATAATGATGGTGCGGGTCCCAGGTTTCGCAGCGGCTGCTGGTCAGTTCCATGGACAGCTCGGGATCGAAGAACAAAAGCACGGATTCCAACTGCACCGGTTTCTTCCAGCGAAGATACAGCGCTTCGCCCGCCGTGCCGAGGCCCTCCGACGCCCACACGCGCGCCCCGTTCCAGGGGCGCAGATAGCCGTCCTGCACGTTTTGGGGCGCATACAGCGCCTTCCCGGAAAGCGTAAGGCAGGGATGAAACCATTCCGCCTCCGCACAGGACCCCGCCAGCACGCCCGGAAGCGGCGTACCGCCTACCAGCGCCACCCCCTGCGCCGGCTCCAGACGGGCCTGGAGGAAGCCGTCTCCCTCGGCAGGGAGCGCCAGTTCCGAGCGCCCGGCGGGGATATGCAGGCAAAGCGTCTGCGCGTTCTCCGGAAAAGGCGCCCGCCGCGAGGGCAGGGGCGAGGCACACAGGCTTAGGCGCACTTGCGTTTCCACGGTGCTCTCCACCATCAGCCGCGCCGTGCCGCCGCAGGCGGGATAGACCACAAAGGTCTGCTGCACAAGCGGCCAGCGCGTCTCGCCGGAGTCCGGCGAGGGCCGGCGCACCGAGGTGGCTTCAATCGTGTCGGCGCGCAGGAAAGCCCCCTCCACGCACTCGCTGAGCAGCGCGTCGTCCAGGGAGAGGCGGCGGCGCAGGGAAGTCTGCGGCAATTCATCGGGCTTCAAGGCCCGAGCGGCGCACATTGCCGCCGCCGTCCCCGCCGCCTGTCCCATCAGCGCGCAGGTGTTCATCACGCGCGCCGAGGTGTAGGCCGCATAGCTCATCGAGGCGCAGCGCCCCGCAAACAGCAGGTTTTCCACGCAGGGGTTGTACAGACAGCCCAGCGGCAGGCCGTAGCACGACACCGATAGCTGACGGCACTGCTCCTTTTCGCTGAGCACCCCGCCGGAGGGATGGCTGTCCATGTACCAGCCGCCATAGGCCACCGCGCCGGGCTTTCCCAGGCCACCCGTCACGTCGCGCTGGGTCAGGGTTTCACGCCCTACCAGCCTGCGCGACCCGCGCCGGCCGGGGTAGAGCCCCAGCCATTCCAGCTGGAGGTCCTCCGCGTCATAGCGGCCGCTGTTTTTGATATAGTTCCAGATGCCAAGGGCAATCGCGCGCAGCTCCAGTCCGATGCGCTGGTCCTCCGCAATCACATCCAGCCTGCCGCCGTATTCAAACCACCAGCAGTCGCTGCCCTGCATGTCGGCGCGCACCACGCGCCCGCCCCGGTCCACAAGCTGCCGGACGCGCTCGAGCGGGTAGGCGTAATCCGGCGCGACATAGGGCGCGGGATGGCCCAGCCGCCGGGACTGGAGCAGAATCGAGCAACCCTGGGTGAACTGGTCCGGCACGGAGAGCGCCAGGCTTTCATCAAACTCATCCCGGCCCTCGCGGCCCGTGCGGAACGGGACCCCCGCCAGCCTCGCGAGATATCCGTCGCCCGTGCAGTCCACATATATGCCTGCCTGCTGCTCCCACTCGCGCTCGGTGCGCAGGCCGCGCAGCGTGACGCTTTCCACGCGGCCGTTCTCGGTCCGGGCCGCCGTCAGCTGCGTATTGAGCAGCAGCGTCAGCCCTTCCTGCCCTAGCAGCGCGTCCAATAGCACATCGTCCCAGGTGAGCACGCTGCCCAGCGGGTCGCGCGCGAGGGCTCGCAGCTTCAATTCGCCCCAGACGCCCATTTCTTCGGCAAACAGGTTGCCGCCGCCGGTCGCTCCCCGCGTCCATACGCGGATCTCGCTGGAGCTGTTTCCGCCCGGAACCGGTCGGTCCGTGACCAGCAGCGTGCCAGCTCCGCTACGCGCGGCGGCCAAAGCGGCGCATACCCCGGCCGGACCGGCTCCGATCACGGCAACATCGTATCGCGGCATGTGTTGACACACTCCCCCGTTTGCAGTATCATCCTAGATAGAAGGCAAGAGCGGTTTTCGTTTCCAACGCTCTTATCCTGTATGGCCAGATTGTACCATGTTTTCCGCATGAAGAAAGTCAACTTTCTGCAATAGAATAGCACAATTCTGCCATTTGGAAAAAACTGTGCTGATTGATGCTATCTTTTGCAGTTTTATGCTAATCAGGAGGGATCGCATGCCCCAGACCAATCGCTGCCAGGCGCTGATTCATCAGCTGGAATATCTTGAAGCGGCGTATCATCTGCATATCTGCGTCAAGGACTACGTGGGCTTCATCCCCATCGACAAGGAGCTCAGCGCAGCGCTCACGCCCTATCTGGGGCACAGCAACCCCTACTGCATGTTCATCAAGCAGAGCCAGAGCCGCTATTATCACTGTCTGAGCATGATGAAGAAGATGGCCAACAAATGTCTCACCGAGGGCTGTACCTACCGGGGCGCGTGCTACGCGGGGGTGGGCGAATACGTCTCCCCCATTCTCTGGGAGGGAAAGCTGCTGGGCGCGGTGACGGCTGGCTTTCTGCCCATGGAAAAGGAAGAGGCGCAGAGCCGCGTCACCCGCGCGATGGCCGGTTCCCCGGACAACGAGCTGGAGACGGCCCTGCGCCTCTATGAACAGAACATCCTTCCCACGGCGGTGCCGGAGCAAACGCTTCTGCCCGCGCTGGACTTCGTGGCCAGCTATCTGGCCATGACCTACCGCATGGGGCAGGAAAGCGTAACCGGCCAGCACCTGGTAAACGCCCGCAAGCGAAGCGGTGCGGACGAGCTGTTAACCCATGCCGTGGGCTTTTTGCATCAGGAATACCAGAATCCCATCACCATATCGCTGCTCGCGGCGGAATGCCACTGCTCGCAGAGCAGCCTCAACCACATGCTCAAGAAGCGGCTGGGCGTAAGCATGAGCACCTATGTCAACAAGCTGCGCGTGGAACGCGCCAAGCGCTATCTTCTGGAGACGGATGATTCCATGCTCTCCATCGCGCTGAGCGTGGGCTTTAGGGACGGCAACTACTTTGCGCGCGTGTTTCGCCAGCTCATCGGCATTCAGCCCACCGAATTCCGTCGGCGCTACCGCTGAGCGCTCACACCACCCGCTTGGTCAGCCACTTGGAGCCCAAATAGCGCGTCACGAAAAACGCGCCTCGCACCACCCAGTCGATGAACATGGCCACCCAGATACCCAGCAGTCCCATGTCGAACGAGTATACCAGCAGATAGCTGGCTCCGATGCGGAACACCCACATGCACAGCACCGACACGCCCATGGTAAAGCGCGCGTCGCCCGCGGCGCGCAGAGCGTTGGGCACCGTAAAGCTGGCCGGCCAGAAGATGGCCGCCGCCACCGCATACCAGCGCAGCACCTCCTCGGAGGCGTCCAGGGCTTCAGGGCTAAGGTTAAAAAGCCCCGCCAGCGGGCGGGCAAAGACGAACAGCCCGATATCCACCGCGATGGTGAAGCCATACACCAGCAGAATCAGCCGGTTGGCATAGTAGCGCGCCTGGCGCGCGTCACCCGCGCCCACGCACTGCCCCACCACCGTCACGATAGCCAGGCCGATGGCGGTGCCAGGCAGGTTGCAAAGCGAGGAAATGTTGTTGGAAATGGCGTTGGCCGCGATGATGGACACGCCAAACATGCTCACGATGCCCGCCACCATGAGCTTTCCGATCTGGAACATGCTGTTTTCCAGCCCGTTGGGGATGCCCTGGCTGAAGATGCGGCGGATCATGGGGCCGTCCGTTTCAGGACGCATGGGATGAATGAGGTGGATGGGAGCCGAGCGGTTGAGCAGCAGCCACACCATGATGCCCGCGCCCAGCATACGCGCCAGCAGCGACGCCGTGCCCGCGCCCGCGACCTCCATGTTCAGGCCATAGATCAGCAAAGCGTTTCCGCCGACGTTAAAAACGTTCATCAACAGCGAGGTGTACATGCTGGCCTTGCTGTTGTTCATGGCGCGCAGCAGCGCCGCGCCGCCGTTGTAGAGCGCGAGCGCCGGATAGCTCACCGCAGAAAGGTACAAGTAGGTCCGGCAGTAGACGAGGGTATCCTCCGGCAGCGTGCCAAAGCACAGGGTAAGCAGCGGGTTGGCAAAGACGATGGCCACAACGCCCAGCGCCGTCGCCAGCGCGGTGGATACATACATCAGCTGCTTGGCGGCGTTGCATGCGCTTCGGTTGTCGCTCCGCCCAAGATACTGGGCCGCCACCACCGCGCCGCCCGTGGCCATGGCGGAAAACAGCTGGATGAGCAGCACGTTGATGCTGTCCACCAGCGAGATAGCGCTGACCGCGCTTTCGGACACGGTGCTGACCATGACGGTATCCGCCATGCCGATGAACAGCGCGAGGAACTGCTCGATCACCAGGGGAATGATCAGCCTGCGCAGGTCCCGGTCGGAAAACAGCCTATCCTCAACCGCCTTATTCGTTGGAAACACCCTCCCGCTTTTCTTGCGTACGCCTTTTGCGCAGGGCTCCGAGGTTCTCTGCAACCGTCAGTGCCGCGCCTGCCAGAATGCTCAGATAATAGGTAGAAAAACGCCAGATCAGCAGCGCCACAAACAGCTGCGCGTCCGGAAAAATCCCGCGGAACAGCACCGCAAAGCCGCCCTCCTGAGCGCCGCTTGCGCCCGGCAGGGGCGTATAGCTGGCCCCGATATAGAGCAGCACCCCCATCGTGATCAGCTCGCCCGCCGATATGCCCGAAAGTCCGAAGGCGTTGTAGATGGCGATGATCACCAGCATCAGCGACATGAGCTGTCCCAGCGCGATCAGGCACTGGATGATCACGTCCCGCGGGTGGCGGATGACCAGATGCACGCTGCTCACGAAGCTTTCACAGTGATTCTCCCATTTCCGGCGCGAGGCGTCCGGGTCCTTGCACAGGCGCACTCGCACGCCCACACGAATGCACTTGTCGATCACCCAGCGCACGGCGCGACGGCTGATCGCCATGAGCGCCACCATCCCGATGGAAAAGAAATTGACCACATACCCCATCAGGATGAACCATTTGCTGCCCTGCGTATGCGCGTCCACAAAGCCGGCGTTCGCAATCCACATGACCGCGCCGGTCACCAGCAGCACCACCTGAAACACGATGAATTTGACCGCCATGCCGGAACCGCTCACACCTACGCTCACGCCGTATTTGTGCAGGCAGTACATCTCCATGGGCTGGCCGCCCGAGGCGCCTGGCGTGAGGTTGCAGTAATAGATCCCCGTCATCGCCGCCCGCAGGCTCTGCCCAATTCGGATGGGCTGCCCCTGCATCCTCAGAAAGTGATGGATGGCCAGCGCGTCGGTGAGCACATAGAGCATCCAACTCATCAGGCACAGCGCCAGATACGCGGGACTCATGGCGCGAAGCGCCGCCCCCAGCGCCTCCAGATCGTTTCCGCTGAAACCCACATACAGCACCACGCCCAGCGTGACAAGCAAAAACAGAAAGCTGAGCATCCTCTCGGCGTTCGGTTTGTTTTTCTTCATAGCATGCTCCCGTTCCCCAGACTCGGCGGCTGTCCCGCCGTGCGTAGTATAGCATAGTTCGCCGGGACATGGCAATGCGGACCGGTTTTTTCGGCAAAGAATGCGCCCGAAAAAAACCGGTCCGCACCTCTTGACAGAAGGATAGGATACGGCTATACTACCAATTCGAAAATGAAATTCATTTTCATTTCAGCCGCTGTCAAAGGAGGGGCGCGCCATGTCGCAGCGCGGGACCTATCAGACCCGGCAGCAGGAGGCGGTGTGCGCGCTGTTCGCCTCCCGGCCGGAGGAATGCCTCACCGCCGAGGAAGCCTACCAGGCGCTTTTCAGGGCCGGTTCGGACGTGAGCAAAACCACGGTCTACCGGGCCATCTCACGGCTATGCCAAGCGGGCTGCCTGCGGCGGTACGCCCCGCACGAGAGCGGCGAGGCCGCCCGCTACCAGCATAACCCCTGCACGGAGAGCCACCTGCACATCCGCTGCATACACTGCGGGGCGCTGGCGCACCTTCACTGCGACGAGGCGGAGGCCTTCGCCCGTCATCTGGGCCAGCATCACGGCTTCACCCTGGACGAGCGGCAGACCATCCTGTACGGTGTGTGCCAGGCCTGCCGGGAAAAAAACGCGAAATGAGGAACCCTATGAAATTCATCCGTCATCTGCTCGCATTCCTTTGCTGCGCGGCGCTGCTGTGTCCCTCCTGCATCGCCTCCGCCCTTTCGGCCGAGGAGGGGATGTCCATCGTGTGCACAATCTTCCCCGCCTACGACTTCGCCCGCCGGCTGGCCGGCGATACGGCGCAGGTGCGGCTGCTCCTGCCCCCCGGAAGCGAGAGTCACAGCTATGAGCCCTCGCCCAGGGATATCATCGACATCCAGGAGGCGGACCTGTTCCTCTACGCTGGCGGCGAAAGCGACAGCTGGGTGGACGGCATCCTCGCCTCCATGGGCGACAGCGCACCTCGCGCCTTGCGCCTGACGGACTGCGTGACGCTCCTGGCCGAGGAGACCTCCGCCAGCATGGAGCAGGAGCATGACCATGGCGAGGAAGCGACGGAAATGGACGAGCACGTATGGACCTCGCCCAAGAACGCAATGCTGATCGTAGCGCAGCTGTGCGCCGCCCTGTGCGAAATCGCGCCCCAGAACGCACCGGCGTATGAGGATGCGCTCACGGCCTATCAGACTGAGCTTGAGGCGCTGGACGCGGCCTTTGAGGAAACCGTAGCTGGCGGCAAGCGGGACCTGATCGTCTTTGGTGACCGGTTTCCCTTCCGCTATTTCGCGCATGACTACCACCTGCGCTACGACGCGGCCTTTCCCGGCTGCAGCGAGGACAGCGAGCCCAGCGTGCGCACAGTGATCTCCCTGGTGGAGACGGTGCGGGCCGAGCAGGTGCCCGTGATTTTCTACATTGAGTTTTCCAGCCGCAAAACCGCCGACGTCCTGGCCGAGGAAACCGGCGCGAAGGAGCTTCTGTTCCACAGCTGCCATAACGTATCGGCCGAAGAGCTGGAGGGCGGTGCAACCTATCTGTCCCTGATGTGGAACAACGTGGCGGCGCTGAAGGAGGCGCTTTCCTGATGGCGCTGATCACCTGTGAAAAGGCGGTCTTCGCCTACGAGGGCCGCGTGGTTGTGGACGCGCTGGACCTGGCGGTGGAGCGGGGCGAATACCTGTGCATCGTGGGCGAAAACGGTTCCGGCAAGAGCACGCTGGTCAAGGGGCTTTTGGGGCTGATCTCGCCTGTCAGCGGGCGCGTGCGCTACGGCGACGGCCTCAGGCGGACCGAAATCGGCTATTTGCCGCAGCGCACCGACGTGCAGAACGACTTTCCCGCCTCCGTGTGGGAGGTCGTCTCCAGCGGCTGCCGGGGCCGCGGGCCGTTTCTCACCCGCGCCATGCGCCAGACCGCCATGGAAAACATGGCGCTGATGGACATTACCGGCATCCGGGACCAGAGCTTCATGCGCCTCAGCGGCGGGCAGCAGCAGCGCGCCCTGCTGGCGCGCGCGCTTTGCGCCACGCGCAGCCTGCTGCTGCTGGACGAGCCGGTGGCGGGGTTGGACCCGGTTGTCACGCGTGAGCTATACGAGGTGATCGCCATGCTCCACCGCAAGCGCGGGCTGACAGTGGTGATGATTTCCCACGACATTGGCGCGGCGCTCGGCTATGCGGACCGCATCTTGCACATGGCGCACGGCGCTACCTTTTTGGGCACGCCGGAGGCCTACCGCCAGTCCCCTCTGGGCATGGCCTTTGCAGGAGGTGAGGCGCATGCTTGAAATGCTCTCCACCATGTTCAGCTACCAGTTTATGGTGCGGGCGCTCATCGTGGGCGTGCTGGTGTCGCTGTGCGCGGCGCTGCTGGGCGTAAGCCTCGTGCTCAAGCGCTATTCCATGATCGGCGACGGCCTGAGCCATGTGGGCTTCGGCGCCCTGGCGGTCGCCACGGCCCTGGGCATGGCCCCCATGGCTGTGACCATCCCGGTTGTGGTTGCCGCAGCTTTTCTTCTGCTGCGCCTGAGCAGCACCGGCAGGCTCAAGGGCGATGCCGCCATCGCCATGATCTCAACAGGCGCGCTGGCCGTGGGCGTGATCGTACTGTCCCTGAGCACCGGCATGACAAGCGACGTCAACAACTACCTTTTCGGCAGCATGCTGGCCATGAGCGAGGGCGACGTGTCCCTGAGCGTGGTGCTGGGCGCGGTGGTGCTCACGCTGTTCGTGCTGTTTTACCGCCGGATCTTCGCCGTCACCTTTGACGAAACCTTCGCCCGCGCCACTGGGGGACACGCCGAGGCCTGCAACATGCTCCTTGCGCTGCTCACCGCCGTGACCATCGTGCTGGGCATGCGGGTCATGGGCACCATGCTGATCTCCAGCCTGATCATCTTCCCGGCGCTGACCGCCATGCGCGTCTGCCGCAGCTTCAAAAGCGTGACGCTTTGCGCCGCGGTGGTATCGGTAATCTGCTTTTTCGTGGGCCTGTGCGCAAGCTATCTGCTTTCCACCGCCGCCGGGGCCACGGTGGTCGTGGCCAACATTCTGGCGTTTGTGATCTTTGCCGCCGCAGGGCGGCTTCGCGGCTGAAACCATACGAAAAAGCGCCTGGAAGCCTCTGCGGCTCCAGACGCCTTTTTGCTTGGTCTCATCAGGGGGTTGGCAGGTGCAAAAACGCTGCCATCACGCCCGTGAGGCGCTCGGCCTCCTCACGGGTGGGCATTTCGCAGAAGATACGGATGCGCGGCTCCGTACCGCTGAAGCGCGCGATGAGCCAGCCGTCCTCAAAGAGCACCTTGCAGCCGTCCATATAATTCGTCCCCTTCACCGGCACGGGGAAATCCGGCAGCTTCTTGTCCACCATGAGCAGCGTATTCAGCCGCTGCTTCGTTTCCTCATCGAAGGGCCAGTCGTGCTCGGTCATGTAGGCGGTACCGAACTCGTCGTAGATTTCCCGCATCAGGGCGCTCATCTTCCGGCCTGTCACGCTGAGCATCTCCACCAGCAGCGTGGCGGCGTAGATGCCGTCCTTGCCGTTGATGTGGCCGCGCACGGTCAGGCCGCCGCTGCTTTCGCCGCCGATGACGGCATTGTGCTCGCGCATACCGGCGGAAATGTGCTTGAATCCTACGGGCACCTCGTAGCAGGCTTCGTCAAAGGCCGCCGCCACACGGTCCAGAAGGTGGGTGGTTGCGAGGTTGCGCACGGCGGGACCGTGCCAGCCCTTGTACTTGAGCAGGTAGTAGTACAAAAGCACCAGAATCTGATTGGGATGGACAAAGCGTCCCTCGTCGTCGATGATGCCCAGGCGGTCGGCGTCGCCGTCGGTGGCGATGCCAAGGTCCGCGTGCTGCTCCCGCACCGCGGCCCGCAGCGCGCCCAGCGTCTGCACGTTCGGCGCGGGCAGGCGGCCGCCGAAGAGCGTGTCATGCCGTTCATGGATCACATTCACATCGCAGCGCGCGGTGAGCAGAATGGTCTGAAGCGACGTGCGGCTCACGCCGTACATCGGGTCCAGGATGATGTGCAGGTCGCGGCTTCGGATGGCGTCCATGTTTACCCCGCGGATGATGGCGTCCAGGTACGGATTTTGCGGATTGATCTCCTGCACCAGCCCGGATGCAACGGCCTTTTCATAGGGGATGACACGGAGATCGGCCTCGGCTACGCGGTTGGCGGCCTCGCCCAGCTCGTTGGTCACGGCTTCCTCCGCGTCGCGCCCTCCCTTGGTAAACACCTTTACGCCGTTGTAGATCGCGGGGTTATGGCTGGCCGTCACCGCCATGCCGTAGGCCAGGCCGTAGTACTGGACTGTGAACATGATCAGCGGCGTGGGCGCCTCGCGGCTGATAAACAGCACATGAATGCCCTCCCCCGCCATGACCTCGGCGGCCCACTGCGCCGCCTCACGGCTCAAAAACCGGCGGTCATAGCCGATGCAGAAGCTCTTGTCCTGGACATCCTCCGCCTTCATGCGCAGCGCAAGCGCCCGCGCGAGCCGCTGCACATTGAGCTTGGTAAATCCATCGCCGATGATGGCGCGCCATCCGCCCGTGCCGAACGAAATCATCTGAAAGGAACCTCCGTTCACGAAATATCGGTATTTATTGTATCACGCTGACGGTGTCAAGTAAAGCGCCGCTTGCCAATCCCCCACGTTTCTGCTATGCTGGATGTGCGCGGATGAAGCCCCGCGCGGGAGGCATTTATGCGTTTACAAAAGTATCTGGCGTCGTGCGGCGTGGCCTCGCGGCGCGCAGCCGAAAAACTGATGGCCGAGGGGCGCGTCACCGTGGATGGACAGGTTGTCAGCCACATGGGCGCGCAGGTGGAACCCGGCCAGGATGTGCGGGTGGATGGCCGTCCGGCCCGGCCCGAGGTGGAAAAGCGCTACATCATGTACCACAAGCCCGCCGGGGAAGTGACCACCGTAACCGACCCGGAAGGCCGCAGCACGGTTTTGGACAAATTCCGCGATTTTCCCGTGCGGCTCTACCCCGTGGGCCGGCTGGACTATGACAGCGAGGGCCTTTTGCTGCTCACAAACGACGGCGATCTGACCGAGCGCATGCTCCACCCCTCGCGCGAGGTGGAAAAGGTGTATCTGGCGCGCGTGAGCAATCAGGTTACGTCCGAGGAGGCGCGCCGCCTGGAAAACGGCGTGATGGTGGACGGCCGCCGCACCGCGCGGGCCAAGGTAAAGCTCTTGTCCGTCAAGCCTCTCTACACCGATATGCTGGTCACCATCCACGAGGGTCGCAACCGGCAGGTGCGCAAGATGGTGGAACAGGTGGGGCATCAGGTGGTGCTGCTTAGGCGCATCCGTTTCGGACCCCTTCGTCTGGGCGATTTGCCTCGCGGCATGTGGCGCGAGCTGACCCCGGAGGAACTGACCAGCCTGAAGTCGCTGTGATGCCCTTGCAAACTTTGCCTGTGGGAAAGGCCCGAATCTTATGATATTATGGCGTGGCGCGGGGTTTTTCCCCGATTTTGAAGCAGCCCCGCCGAAAGGCACGTCATCATGATGAACATATTCGATCACTGGCAGGCGCAAAAGCCGGCGCTGCGCGCCGCGCTGGAGGAGCAGACCGATCCGGCGGGCGCGGTGGACCAGGTGCGCCGCGCCCTTTTGCAAACCGAACAGAACGCCCTGGCTGAGATGAGCGACGATGTGCTCAGGCAGCAGGCGGGCGTTTTAATGAGCCTGCTCAAAACCTCGGTGGGCCTTGTGGACTGCCAGGCGTCTGCGCAGGTGTGGTCGCCGCGGCGGCAGGCGGAGCGGTCCGCCGGGCGCGGCGGCATCGCGCTGTGGGGCGCAGCGCTGCTGATGCAGCTGGTGCTGGGAGGCTATTGCTACCTCAAGGGCCTTGCCTTGGGCTGGCTGATCGCGCTGGCGGCGCTGCTGGCGGGCGCGTGGGCGCTTGTGCGGGAACGCCGCCGTCCCAACGCACAGGAGGACGAGCTGCGCGTGGTCCTCAAGCCCGATACAGAGCGCCTGCTCACGCTGCTGGACCGGCAGCTGCGCGCCATTGACCGCTCGCTCAACGACCTTGCCTACCTCAACGACCAGCTTTGCGGCGGGCCGCAGGCCGCCGATGCCGCCACGCTTGCGCGCGCCGCCGATCTGATGGAGGCGCTCTATGAGTGC
This sequence comes from uncultured Eubacteriales bacterium, assembly GCA_944349545.1. Classification (GTDB taxonomy): domain Bacteria; phylum Bacillota; class Clostridia; order Christensenellales; family Aristaeellaceae; genus Limiplasma. The sequence continues at coordinate 5,991 of CALVNG010000041.1, read as the reverse complement.
GACGGCGAGGTGCGCGAAACAGCCGGAGAGGCCGCGCGAAAGCTGCTGGCCGGCCTGGGCCTGACCGCGCTGGACTACACCGAGGAAAACCGGCGGCTGTTCAACGCTTTGCCCAGCAAGTCCGAGACGCGCACGCTCTCGCCCGCCATCGTGTCCCTGGAGGACCGGCGGCTGCTCAGGCGCGGCACGGCCGCCGTGCGCACGGATGCCGCATAGGCGCGAAAGGTGAAGAAAGATGCGATACATCGGTTTTGATATGGGCGACGGCGAAAGCGCCGTCGCCGCCTTTGAACGCGGGTCGCTGATCGAACCGGTCATCCTGCCCGTGTGCGGAAGCGCGAGCCTGCTCAGCGCCGTGGGCCTGTCGGGCGGCGAGATCGTGGTGGGCGACCGTGCCCTGACCGACGCGCTGGCCCAGGAGCTGAGCGTGCGCTTCAAGAGCCGCTTTACCACCGATCCCGCCAGCTACGAGGACGTGGTGCGCTTTGTACGGGGCGTGCTGAGCGATTTGCGCCAGTCCGGCGCGCTGCGTCCGGACGACCGCTTCGTGGTGGGCTGCCCGGCGGGGTGGAACACGGCCGCGCGCACGCGCTACCGCGACCTGCTGGCGCGCGCGGGGGTGGAAAACCCGCAGGTGATTTCCGAATCGCGGGCGGCCTTCCTCTATGCCAAGTACGCCCGCACCGTGGCGCTGGATGTGGACGTGCTCAATGAAAGCGCGCTGGTTGTGGACATCGGCAGTTCCACGCTGGATTTTGCCTATATCGTGGATGGGCGTGAAACGGGCGTTGGCACCTTTGGCGAAACGGCGCTGGGCGGCGGCATTCTGGACGCGGCGCTGTTTCGCCGGGCGGTGGAGCGCAGCCGCGACCGAGCGGCCCTGCGCAGCGTGCTTTCGGAAAGCCGCAGCTGGTATAGCTATCTGGAAATCGAGGCGCGCCGCCTCAAGGAGGAATACTTTACCCGGCTGGCCACCGAGGCCGCGCCGGTGGTCAAAAAAACGCTTCGCGTGTGCTACGACGGCGTGCAGCGCCTCACGCTCCAAATCGACAACGAAGAGGCCTCCCATCTGATTGACGATCCCCTGCCCGAGCTGGACGGACGCTCCTTTTCGCAGGCCGTGTCGGAGGCGCTGGCCAACGCCGCCCGCCTCACGGCCGAGCGCCCGCCCCGGCTGCTGCTTTTGACCGGCGGCGCGTCGCGCATGCCGTTTTTCCGAGAGGCGTGTCAGGAGGCGTTCCCCGACGCCGTCGTGGTCAGCTGTCCGGAACCGGAATTCTCCATCGCCAAGGGCCTGGCCTACGCGGGCTGGGTGGACGAGAACCTGCGCGCCTTCCGCCAGGCCATCCGCGAGGAGATCACCGACGCGCGCGTGAGCGCCATTGCCTCCGATGCCCTGCCCGCGCTGATTCCCGCGGTGGCCAGGCTGCTGTGCGACCTGATTCTGGACGAGGCGGCCATCCCCATCGCGCAGCAGTGGAAGCGCGGGGAGATCCGCACGCTTGCCGAGATGAACGACCGTATCGCCGCGCGCGTGGAGCGGATTCTCTCTTCGCCGCTGGCCGAAGAAACGCTTGCGCCCGCTGTGCGGGTGTGGCTCTCCTCGCTCACGGACCGGCTTCAAGCCATGGTGGACCCCATCTGCGACCGCTTCGAGGTTCCCCGCCGCCAGATGCGGCTGGACCTGACCGCCACCGGCGCGGCCAGCGTGGAGCTGAAAGCGGGCAGCTGGATGGGCCTCCCTCTGGTGGGCGCGGTGCTGGGCATGATCGTGAGCGTGGCGGCCGGCCTTTTGTGCGGCGGCGGCGGCATCGCGCTGATCGCCACGGGCCCGCTGGGCTTTGTGGCGGGCGTGGCTGTGGGCGCGGCGGCTTCGCTGCTGGGGTGGAACGCCATGTCCGGGGCATTGATGCGCGCCGATGTGCCGCTTTTGCTCAGGCGGATCAATCTGGAAAAGCGCCTGCGGAGCGAAACCGTGCGCCGCGAGCTGTGCGAAAAGCTCTCCGACAGCCTGTCCGACCCGGCGGGGCCTTTTTCCACGCAGGTGGCGGAAGGGTTTTCGCGCTCCTTCCGCGGATATGTGTACTCCATCGCGCAGGCGGCGGAAATTCCCATCGCGTAGTGTGCCAAAGCGGCGAAATTTCGCCAAAACCCTTGACAGCGCACGGGTTTTATGATAATTTTATTCGGTAAGCCGCTCAAGCGGGGTTTTGAAGTGCGCCCAAACGCGCCACCTTGTCGCTTGGCGAGATCATTCAGGAGGTGCTTTGCCATGTACGCTGTGATCGTATCCGGTGGCAAGCAGTATCGCGTGTCCCAGGGGGACGTCATCTATGTGGAAAAGCTGGACCAGGAAGTGGACAGCAAAGTGAGCTTCGATGTGCTGATGCTCGGCTCTGATGAGGGCGTGGAAGTCGGTTCCCCCACGCTGGCCGGCGCGAAGGTCGAGGGCAAGGTCCTTGCGCAGGTCAAGGGCGAGAAAATCATCATCTACAAGCACAAGAGCAAGAAGAACTATCACCGCAAGGCGGGCCACCGTCAGGCGTACACCAAGGTGGAGATCACCGCGGTCGGCTGATGACCACCGTCACCTTTCTGCGTGACGCGCGCGGCCTGTGCGGCATCCGGGTCAGCGGCCATGCGGGGTACGCCCCCGCGGGCGAGGACATCGTATGCGCAGCCGCCAGCGTGCTCATCACCACCTGCGCCAACGCGCTGGAGAGCGTCGCGGGCATCCGCCCCGATGTTTCCCAGAAGCCCGTCATGATTCAGGTATCGCTTCCCGACGGCCTTTCCCCCGCCGGCGAGCACGACGCGCGGGTCATCCTGCGCACAGCCGAGCAGGGCTTCCGCGACATCGCGGCGCAGTATCCGTCCTATTTACAAATCATCTGATGGGAGGAACATCATCATGTTGAAGCTGAATCTTCAGTTTTTCGCCCATAAAAAAGGTATGGGCTCCACCCGTAACGGCCGCGACAGCGAAAGCAAGCGCCTTGGACCCAAGCGCGCTGACGGTCAGTTCTCCCTCGCCGGCAACATCCTCGTGCGCCAGCGTGGCACCCACATCCATCCCGGCCTGAACGTGGGCATCGGCAGCGACGATACCCTCTACGCCAAGGTGGACGGCATCGTGCGCTTCGAGCGCAAGGGCCGCGACAAGAAGCAGGTCAGCGTGTACCCCGTGGAAACCGCGGCGGCCGCGCAGTAAAATCTTGCCTGAGAGCAAAAAGCCGCCGTTGTGTTTCGGCGGTTTTTTCTCATTCTGAAACCAAAGAAGGCGATTGCTTGATCGGTACTCTGATCAACTGCGCGGCCATCGTGCTGGGCACATGTATGGGCCTTTTGCTCAGGCGCGGGATGAAGCCCGCCGTCTCCCATACGGTGATGCAGGGCGTGGGCCTGAGCGTGATTCTGATCGGCCTGATGGGCGCGATTGAAACGGGCAATACGCTACTGGTCATCCTCTCGATGGTGCTGGGCGGCGTGGTGGGCGCGCTGATCGACATCGACGGCAAGATGAACCGTCTGGGCCAGTGGGCGCAGCGCAAGCTCACCCGCGGCGAGGGCGAGGGCAGCACCTTTGCCAAGGGCTTTGTCACGGCCAGCCTGGTCTACTGCGTGGGCGCGATGGCCGTGGTGGGCGCGCTGGACAGCGGCATCCGCGGCGACCATTCTACTTTGATCGCCAAGGCCGCGCTGGACGGCGTGACGGCGGTGATCTTCGCAAGCTCGCTGGGCATCGGGGTGATGCTCTCGGCGGTTCCCGTGTTTGTGTATCAGGGCGCGATTGCCCTGCTGGGCAACGCCGTGGCCCCCCTGCTCAGCGACGCGGTCATCACCGAAATGAGCGCCGTGGGCGGGCTGCTCATCATGGGCATCGGCGTGAATATGCTGCTGGAGAAGGACATCAAGGTGGCCAATCTTCTGCCTGCCATCGTGGTTCCTTTTCTCTACTTCCCCCTCTATGATCTGATTATGAGGTGAGCATCATGGCATCCATCATCCGGGACGCCTCCCTTGCGCCGCAGGGGCGGCAAAAGATCGAATGGGCCCGCCGCCACATGGCTGTGCTGGACGGCATCGCGCAGGACATGAAGCGAAACCGCCCGCTGGAAGGGCTGAAGGTGGCCCTGTCCATCCATCTGGAGGCCAAGACCGCCTATTTGGCCCAGGTGCTGCATCAGGGCGGGGCAGACGTCTTTGCGACGGGCAGCAATCCCCTCTCCACGCAGGATGACATATGCGCCGCGCTCAGTGAAAGCGGCGTGACCGTCTATGCCACGCACGGCTGCACCGCGGAAGCGTACCACGGCTATCTGTGCCGCGCTCTGAGTGAAAAGCCCGATGTGATCATCGACGACGGCGGCGACATGGTGCACATCCTGCACGAGGAGCACCCCGAATGGGCCGAGAACCTGCGCGGCGGCTGCGAGGAAACCACCACGGGCGTCATCCGCCTGCGCAGCCGCGCGGCCGCGGGCAAGCTGAATTTTCCCATGTTCAGCATCAACGACGCGGACTGCAAGCATCTCTTTGACAACCGCTACGGCACCGGCCAGAGCGTGTGGGACGGCATCATGCGCACCACCAATCTGAATGTGGCCGGGTCCACCGTGGTCGTGGCCGGCTATGGCTGGTGCGGCAAGGGCGTGAGCATGCGCGCCAAGGGTCTTGGGGCCAAGGTCATCGTGACCGAGGTAGACCCCGTCCGCGCCATCGAAGCCGTGATGGACGGCTTCACTGTAATGCCCATGGAGAAGGCCGCGCCGCTGGGCGATCTGTTCATCACCGTGACCGGCTGCCGCGACGTGGTGACCCCTGCGCATATGCTTTTGATGAAGGATGGCGCCATGATGTGCAACGCCGGCCACTTCGACGTGGAGGTGGACGTGGCGGGCCTGCGCGCCATGGCCGTGGAGCATTACGAGGCGCGCCGGAACATCGAGGGCTTCCGCCTGGAAAACGGCCGCACCGTGTTTCTGCTGGCAGAGGGCCGGCTGGTCAACCTGGCCGCGGGCGACGGACATCCGGTGGAGATCATGGACATGAGCTTCGCCCTGCAGGCGCTGTGCGCGCTGCGTCTGGCGCAGAAGGGCCGCGAGATGGCGCCCGCGCTCTACGACGTGCCCCGCGACATCGACGGCGAGGTGGCGCTTCGCAAGCTCACCGCGCTGGGCGTGAGCATTGACGCGCTTACGCCGGAGCAGGACCGGTACCTGCACGGCTGAGCGCGGCTATTCGCGGCTGTATTTGTCGTAGTAGAACCACTGCACCATGGTGCGTGCCATCATGCTGCGCTCCGTTACGCCCGCGCGCTCAAACAGGGCGATCAGGTCGGGCGTGAGCAGGTGCAGCTGCGTCCAGCCGACCATATCCTCCTGCAACCCGCGCTCCACCAGCACCGGGGGCCAGAACTCCTCCGGAGGCGGACAGATTTCCTGATACTGCTTCTCCATTGCGGGGAAGCAGTTTTCGATTGCGTCAAAGAGCTGCATACGTTTCGCCTCGCTGTTCAAAATAATATTGTATAACACTATATTACACGATTATACAATATATTTCAATATTCCAGACGATTGAATATTATGATATGTGAGAGGTGAGAAGATTGAAGCCGCTCAAAAAAAGTGTCAGCATCACGCTGGACGAGGATGTTATCGAAAAGATTCGCCTTTATGCCGAGGAAACGGACCGCTCCTTTTCGCAGTATATCAACCTTCTCCTGAGGAAGCATATCAGCGCGCGCGAAGCCCGCGACGAGGCCAAAAGCGACGTGTGACACAATCCGAACGATTGTACTTTGATTGTATAAATCGTTTCGATTTTCCAAAACCGGTTGACAATCCGCCGAATCTGTGGTAACATGCCACCAATCTCAAACTGCGCAATGTGAGCGAAGGGAGGAGTCGCCCGTGACGAACCTATGTGCCATGCGAATGAACATGATGTGCGCGTGCGATTTCAGCCCGTGCTATTTGTGTTGCGTCG
>CALVNG010000040.1 GCA_944349545.1 uncultured Eubacteriales bacterium | reverse complement strand
AATCGGCCCCGCCGCATTGTCAACCCCCGGCCCTGTTTTTGCAATGTATTTCTCGGCGCTTACGGCGCGGGCGTTTCTGTCGCGGGCACCGGCGTTTCAGCCGCGGGCGCGGCCGTCGCAGGTGTTTCCGTCGCGGGCGCGGGCGTTTCCGTCGCAGGCACCGGCGTTTCAGTCGCGGGCGCGGCCGTCGCAGGTGTTTCCGTCGCGGGCGCGGGCGTTTCCGTCGCGGGCGACGGTTCAGGCGCGGCGGACGCTGCGGGCGCGGCCGTGAGATAATCGGCCATCAGCGCCGCAAAGCGCAGGGCCGCCCCCGGCAGCAGGGCCGCCACATCCGTCTCGGTCATCCGGTTCACATAGATGCGGTCGGGGGACAGTTCCTCCGGCTCCCACTTCTGGCGGCTGCGGCCCGTGATCGTGGCGGTGTAGGTCTGGTCCCAGCCGTCGCCGCCCAGCGTGACCGTGGCTTCCATGTCGGTGGCCGCGGACTTGAGCTCCTTGCTGACAAAGGAGGAGGAAACCGTGACCTCCGTGGCGGGAATGGCTACATAGGCGTCGCCCTCGCCCTCGCTCTCCAGGTTCAGCGTGGCGTTATAGGTGTAGACGTCGCGCAGTTCGTCGTCCTTGGTTTCGCTTTCCTCCTGCTTGAGGCTGAAGGACAGCGCGAGCGTCTTTTGCGCATCCGCCGGCATGCCGTCCTCCACGGTGAAGGCCTCCGCCCCGCGCGGCTCGCTCGTCAGGGTGCCTTGAATCACGCGCACGCCGGTCATGCTGCTGTATTCCTGATACGTCAGCGAAATTGCGCGCAGGCCGCTTTCCAGGGAAATGGTGTTGTCATCGGGCAGATCGCCCTCGCCGCGCGTGCGGTCATAGCGCAGGGTGACCTCGCCGCCCTCCGCGTCGTAGAGCGGCAGGCTCAGATGCAATTCCAGCGTGTCCCCCTCCAGGCTGACCGTGCGCCCGATGGTCATGTTGGAGGCCAGGGGCAGCGCGTCGATGGCGCTGAAATAATAGCTCTGCAGGCTGGGATTGAGCAGCAGCTGGGACATTTCCTCCCCCGCCGCCTCCTGCAGGCGGGCGAGCGTGACCTGGTCGCTCAGCAGGTCCAGCACCATCTGCTTGGCCTGCGACTTGATGGCCGCGGGCGGCACGTCGTAATAGACCGACATGGTGGTGGTGCCGTCCTCCAGCTTGTCCAGCACCGCGTTTTGCCGGTAGCCCTCAATCCACAGGTCCATGCGGACGAGGTAGCTCTCCAGCACGTCCTCCAGCCCTTCCACGCCCTCAAGCAGCGCGGCGGCCTGCGCCGCAAGGGAAGCCAGCGCCGGCATGCCCGTCTGGGCCAGCAGGCTTTCGCCCAGCTGTGCAAGCAGGCCGTCGCCCGCCGCTTCTTCCCCCTCCTGGGCAGGGGCTTCCCCGAAGCTGTACCAGTCGGGGCTGATCACATCGGCCTGAACGGCCAGGGAACCATCCTTGAGCTGCGCGTGCGCCGTGCTGACGGCGCTCTCGCCGTCCATGAGCACCACGTCGGCCCGATGCTCCGCCGTTTCCGTGGCGGTCGGGCGCACGTAGATATAGCTCACGTCCATCACGATGGGCTTGAGGGTACTCATCGCCTGCGTGCCCTCCTTGGCCGCAACCTCCACCGACACCGTGGCGCTGAAGCCGCTGCCCGCCCACAGCTGCTTGATCAGCTTGCCGGCAACGGTGTAGTCCTCCGTATCGGCCTCGGTGGCATGAGCGGCAGGCAAAAGCAGGCACATCAGGCTCATCAGCAGGCAAAGAAACCGTTTCATGCACGGGCCTCCTTTTGTTTCGTCACGGTTGTACCAGGTTCAAAAAGGCTGCGTAGTCCTCCTCGGACATGTTGTCCGCCAGCAGCGCCGCATCCTCCGCGGGCAGCTTGGCCAGCGCAACGAGCAGCCGCCCGGCCAGGTTCTGATACAGCTCGCCCCGCAGAGCCTCCAGCTGATCCGCCTGAGCGGCGTCCAGATCATACGTCTGCATGGTTTCCGGGACCTTGTAGATCTGGTAGCCGATGGGCGGCTGTCCCACCAGGAAATCCGAGTCCGCGCCGTCTACGGGCGCCTCGTTCTGGCTCAGGCTGCTCTGGGGCATGGGATCGTATTCGGGCTCGCCGCCGTCCCCGGCGGAGTCCGTCTCATCGCTGTTCTCCTCCGGGTGCGCCGCCTGCACGGGCTCCTCGTCAAAGATGACGGTGAGGGCCCTGGTCACGTTCTTGCCGGTCAGCTCCTCCAGTGCCACCGTTCCCGTAAGGATCTCGCCATCCTGTGCGGAAAGCAGCTTCATGGCAGGGGTCAGCGTGGTGGTGACGGTTTCGGTTTCGCCGTCTGCCGCCGTCTTGACCGCGGTTGTGACCGTGCCCTCCAGCGTGCGCTCGTCGGTTCCCGCCGCGCCGGTCAGGTCGTGCTCCACGGTGGTGGTCACGGTGCTCGTGCCCCGCTTGATGGCTGCGGACCATTCGCCCTTGACCGAGAAGGCGCCGTCCGCCTCCCCGCGCCGGTAGGTGGCGGAGATGGTGCGGTTTTCCGCGTCGCCCTTGCCCTGGGTCAGCTCGAATTTGTAGGTGTCAACGCGCTCGGCCTCGTCTCCCGTAAAGGCCCACTGGTACGACAGCTGGCGCGTGGTGCCGTCTCCCATGGTCACGGTGCCCTTGATATAGACGGCCAGGTCCTCGCCGTTTTCCTCGGACTGGTACAGGCCCACGATGAAGCCCTTGGCATAGGTCATCTTCTCCAGCTCCGCGCGGAAGGCCGCGTCCATGCCGCAGCCCAGCACCTGCGCGATCAGCGGCGCCAGCTCCGCGCTCTGCTCGGTGGTCAGCCGCGCGATGCGGCTCCAGCGCGAGGTGGCGATGTTCTTGATCTTATAGTTGGCCTTCTTCTGCTCCGCGTAGGGAAGAATCGCATCGGTCAGGCTCTGGTAGCAGCCCTCGACCTCCTCGATGGCCAGCAGCGCGTCAAATGCCGCCTCATCGGTTGCCGTCCCCATCAACCGGTCCAGCGGGGAGTCGCCGCTGACCAGCGTGCGGTTGGGCAGGAGCGAGGTGGTCAGCGAGGTGCTCTCCCCCGTGCTGCGCTGGGTGAGGTCCGCCACGCTCTCGCCGTCCACGCAGAGGGCGAGCGCGCTTTCGGCCCCCGCGTCCGTCTCGGAGGCGGCCACGCGGATATGCCCCAGCACGTTGTTCATCATCGTCAGCGTTTCCTCGCCGTAGGGCAGGAGCGTCCCCACCTCAAGGCCGAAGCTGTAGCGCACGTCGCCGTCCGTGTCCAGATAGGCCGAAAGCGTTTCGTCCAGGCCCGCGATGCTCGCCAACGCGCCGCCAAGGGGCAGCGCCACCGCAAGCAGAACCGCCGCCAGTGCCATCCACCCTTTTTTCATGCCTTTCACTCCTTTTCGATGGTCCTCAGGCCCTCCAGAAGCGCCGTCAGTTCCTCCAGCGTGGTGGCAAAATTCACCTGCCGCCGGATGGCCGTCGCGCCCCTCAGGCCGCTGATATAGTGTCCCACATGTTTGCGCATTTCCATCACACCCAGGCGCTCGCCCTTGAAATCCACCATCCACCGGGCGTGCAGCACCGCCGTGTCGATGCGCTCGCTCAGGGATACCGCTTCGGGCGCGCCGCCCTTCAGGGCCCTTCGCGCCTCGCGAAACAGCCAGGGATTGCCCATTGCGCCCCGGCCGATCATCACGCCGTCCGCGCCGGTTTCCTCCAGCATGCGCCCGGCGTCGCCGGGGGCGAACACGTCTCCGTTGGCAATCACCGGGATGGTCAGGCGGGCTTTCAGCTCCCCGATGGCCGCCCAATCCGCCGTGCCGGCGTACTGCTGCCGCCGCGTGCGGCCATGTATGGCGATCCACCGCAGGCCCAGCGCCTGCGCCGCGCGCCCCAGCTCCAAGGCGTTCATGCTGTCCTCGTCGTATCCCAGACGGGTTTTGACCGTCACGGGCAGGCTGGTGTTGCGCCTGACCGCCTCCATCACCCGGTATGCGCGGTCCGGGTCCAGCAGCAGCGCGCTTCCCTCGCCGGAGGACACCACCTTGCGGGCCGGGCAGCCCATGTTGATGTCCAGCGACGTAAAGCGCCCCAGCGCCGACACCCTCGCGGCGGCCTCGCCCATCACGGACGGGTCCCTGCCGAAGAGCTGGCAGGCGGTGTTGCGTTCCTCAGGATGCACGGCCAGCAGGCGGCGATAGGCGTCGTTGCCGGGCTTGGCGCACAGGTAGCCGATGGCGCTGACCATCTCCGAGCACGCGTAGTCCGCGCCCATGCGGTAGCACATGACCCGCATGGGCCAGTCCGTGATGCCCGCCATGGGGGCCAGACATAATACGGTTTGGTACGTGTTTCCCATCCCCTCAGCGCTCCGCCACACAGGGGAAGGATGCGATGCGTCCGCCCGTACCCGCAAAGGGAATCAGCGTCAGCTCATAAGCCGGGCCGGCCGGCACGCCCTGGGGCGGCGGTAAAATAAAGCCGGCCTTTTCCTTCCACATGGGGGCCTCGCACGCGGCAGCAAGGGCGTAGGGTACGCCGTCCTCCTCCACGGGCGTGACGGGATTGCCGGAGTGGATGGCGTAGCGCCACGCCACCTGCTCGTCCGGCAGGGCCAGCGCCATCAGGCGCGCGCCCACATACAGGCTCACGCTGCCACGGTAGCCCGTCTCCAGCCGGGGAGACAGACTCAGACGCAGGGTGATCACGTCTCCGTTCTGATAGGTGCGGCGCAGGCTGTGCCATTCGCCCTGGGCCACGGCCTGCGGCCGGGCGCCGTTGACGCTGATCTGCGCGCCGTCGGCATAGCCGGGCACGCGCAGGCGCAGCGTGGCGGGGACCGCCTGCCGGCATTCCACGCGAATGGTGATCTCCCGCTGGAACACGCCCGCAACCGAGGCGGTGAACCGAACCGGCACGCCGCCCAGGCGCGTGAGGCATCCTCCCGCCACCGGGAGCGCATAGGCCAGCGTGTCGTCGTCCTGGCTCATCCACACGCTGCGGCGGATGGCGTAGAGCGCGCGCAGCAGCGCCGAAACCTCCTCGGGTTCGGGGGGCTGGGCCTGGCAGCTCTCATCCCCGGCCAGGCGGTTGGTGGGCGAAAGCGGGCGCACGCCCTCCGGCGTCAGCAAATCGGGAAGCACGTTCACCAGCAGCATTTCCAGCCGGTCGGCCATGGCGGCGTCGCCGGACTGGCACAGCGCGTCAAAATACGCCTCCGCCTGCGCGCAGGCCGCGGGCAGCTCCACCGCGCGGGCAGGGTCGCGCCCCGCCAGAAACGGATCGGCCGAAAACGCGCCGCTGGGCATGCCGTGATAGCGCGAAAGCGCGGTCAACCCCGCCCTGCCCGCCGCCGCGTCGCGGCCCGAACCGCTGTACTGCGCGATCAGGGCGGTCATGGCCAGCGCATCGGCCGTGCCCTTGCCGGTGGCAAAGCGCTGCATGCGCGCATAATACGCATCCTCATCCGGCGTATGCGCGCCGGTTTCGGGGCGGTATTCCCGCTGGAAGGGGAACATGTGCATCAGCCCGCTCACGTCCGGCAGGCGCGAGCGCAGGCTCTCCATCAGGTTCAGCAAAAACGGCTGGCCCGTGCGGCGGTACAGGTCCACCGCAAGCCGCAGCACATCCGCGCCGCACAGAAACAGCTTTTCCTCCGTCATCTCGGCCAGGGCGTCCAGAAAGGCGCGCATGCCACCCAGCACCCGCAGCATGGCCTGCTTGTCGCGCCCCATGGCGGCCAGCATCGAAGCCGCGCGCAGCAGGGCCGCAAAGCGCTCCGGTTCGCCGGGCAGCAGACGCGCCGCTTGCTCCACATCCGGGAAGGGCGGGGTATCCGTATATCCCCCCAGCTTGGTGGCCAGCGCCGCATCCAGAGACGACATGCGGTTAAGATCCACCAGCCCAAGGGCCAGTTCGGTCAGCTGCTTTTGCAGGCCGTCGGCATGCACGGCCGCGTCCGACAGCGGTACAAGCGCGGGGTCCACCAGAGGGGCGCGGCGGTAAGCGATTGCGGTAGGCATGGTTCCTCCTTATGGCATCGGCGGCATCAGCCGTTACTTTGCTCCATTCTACCCTATTATATAACAAAAATCCCGCAGGTCAAGCAAAGTCCGATCCCCGCTTGCACGCCGCCCCGCCTGCGTGTATAATGGCTGTACGCTGCGAAGGAGGGAACCCAGCCATGGACCATGCCGCCACCGGCCGCCTGTGGGTGCGCCTGATCAAACGCCATCGCGTGGAGCGCGACGCCACCGTGCCCTGCACGCGCGACGACCCCGAAGCCGCCCTGCGCGAGCTGCTGCCCAGGCTGGACCTGAGTCAGCCGGTATGGCTGCCGCGCCACCGCGCCGACTGGGAGGAATATGCCCTGACCCGTTTCCTGCCGGAGCATTTTATGGAAGCCGTGCCCTTTGATTTCATGGAGATCAGCTATATTTTCCCGGAGGACGAAAAAAAGGCCGCCCGCCCCCGCGACCCCCGCTGGGACGCCTAGCCGCGCGTGCATGCGCTCCGTCCCGCCGCCATATCCTTGAGGCGGAGGTGATGGGATGAACAGCATTGACAAGGCCTTTTTTGCCCTGGCGGACGAGATCCGCTCGCTGGATGAAAAAGAGCTGTATTATCGCATGCGCAGGAGCTTCGACGCCGTCCCGGAGTCTGCCAAGCGCGGGCTGATGAACTTCTTTTCCCAGTATGCCTATTGGGGAAAGCTGGATATCGACCAGGGCGAATATGAGGAAATCGCGCTCAAGCAGCAGGCGCTTTCCGGACATATGGACGATTTTGCGTGGCTCTACGACCGGCTGGCGGATTATCGCTCCAAAAAGACCCTCTACGCGATCCTCAGCAACTGGTACCGGTATGATTTTACCGCCACGGCCCAGGCGAAGGAATACCTCTTCAGCGGCTACTTTGACCTGGACCTGCTTTCATGCGATACAAACGAGGTGATCGCCGATCTGGGCGCCTATGTCGGCGACACGGTGCTTTCGTATATTGAGCACTACGGCGAGGACTGCTACAAGAAAATCTTCTGCTATGAGATGACGCCCGACACCTTTGAGCAGCTCAGGCGCAACCTGGCGGGCTATCGGGACATCGACCTGCGCCAAAAGGGCGTGAGCGACACGGAGGGCTTCATGGCGCTCACGGCCAACGCGGCCAGTTCCTCGGCCAACACCCTCAGCGACGCGGAGGGCGGCGAGATCCCCGTAACCACGCTGGACGCCGACATCCAGGAACCCCTCACTTTGATCAAGGCGGACATCGAGGGGCACGAACAGCGGGCGCTGAGGGGAGCCAGGGGCCACATTCTCAACGACCATCCCAAGCTGCTGATTTCCGTGTATCACAACAACGAGGATCTGTGGAAGATCCCCCGCATGATTCACGACTGGTGCGGCGACTACCGGTTTTATCTCCGGTTTCAAAGCTCGGTGATCTACCCCACGGAAATCACGCTGTTCGCGCTCTAGGGCCGGGCGCCTGCGGCGTTTCGCGCGGCGCCCGGAAGCCCTGCCGTAGCCTGCGGAATCGGCGGCAGGCGGACATCCCGCTTTCGGCGCGGAAGGTCCTCCAAAGGTTTTTTTAGGTTTTTCAGACGGCAGAGCGGCGCGAAGCGGATCGTATTCCGCCTCGCGCCGCCTTTGCGTTCTCCTGGTCTTAGATGACAAACTGCTCCATGTACCGCTTGGAAAGGCGCAGGGAATCCAGCACCTTTTCGCGGCTGCCCTCGAAGGAGCGGTCCTCGACCTCGATGCAGGTGTAGCCGTCGTAGCCGATATCGGTCAGCGCCGATACGTAGCGGCCCCAGTCCACATCGCCCAGGCCCGGCAGCTTGGGGCTCATGTAGTCCAGCGGATAGGCCATGGTGCCCACCTGGCGCAGCTTGTCGGGGAAGAGCTTGATATCCTTGTAATGCACGTGGAAAATCCTGTCCTTGAACGCATAGAGGGGCTGGATATAGTCCATCATCTGCCATACGAAGTGCGAGGGGTCGTAGTTGATACCCAGATTGGGCGAGGGCAGGCGCTCAAACACCTTGCGCCAGATGGCCGGGGTGGTCATCAGGTTCTGCCCGCCGGGCCACTGATCGGGGCCGAAGAGCATGGGGCAGTTCTCAATGGCGACGCGCACGCCCAGCTCCTCGGCAAGCCTGAGGATGGGCGGCCACACCTGGCACATGATGTCGAGGTTTTCCTCCACGGTCTTTGTCTGATCGCGGCCGATGAAGGTCGTCACCAGGTTCACGCCCAGCTTGTGGCTGGCCCGGATGACCTTCTTGAGGTGCTCCACGGCGGCGGCGCGCTTTTCCAGGTCGCCGTCGAGGGTGTTGGGATAGTACGCCAGGGCGGAGATCTCCACCCCGCGCTGCTCAAGGTAGCCGTGGATGTAACGCACCTTTTCGTCATCCAGCGCGTCCACGTCGATATGGCTCACGCCCGCATAGCGGCGCTCCGCCTTCCCGGCAGGCCAGCAGGCCACCTCCACGCACTGGTAGCCCATCTCCGCGGCCGCGTCCACCATGCCCTCGAACGTCCAGCCGTCCAGAATCGCGCTCACAAAGCCCAGTTTCATAATCGCAAGTCCCTCCCGTTTTTACGATGTTTCCTATTTTTATATGGAGTCACGGAGCACCAGCTCCGTTTCCAGCAGAAAATGGCGCGGCTCCTCCGAGGCGGGATTCATGATGCGCTCGGAGAGCACCTCGCAGGCCATATAGCCCAGCTGAAAGCGCGGCAGGCTGACCGCCGCCACGCTGGGGTGGCTCATCTGGGAGATGTAGGTGTTGTCAAAACCGATCAAGGCCAGATCGTCGGGGATGCGGATGCCCTCGGAGGTGGCGGCCTTGACCACGGCGGAGGCGTACATGTCGCTGGCGGCCAGGATGGCGTCCGGCCGTTCGCTGGCCAGAAGCATCTGCCGGGCCACGGCCAGCGAGCTGTCAAAGCCCATCTCCGTCACGTTGGCCACCAGCGCGCTGTCCACTGTCAGGCCCGCGCGCCGGAGGGCGTCCGCGTATCCCAGATAACGGTGCCGGGCGTATTTGTAGCGATCGGGGCCATTGATCAGCGCGATACGGCGACGGCCGCGGCGAATCAGCGTTTCTGTCGCGTGGCGGGCGGCGGCGAAGTCGTCCACCCCCACATAGGGAAGGGAGCTGTGCTCGGTGTATTCGGCGCACTGCACCAGCGGCAGGGCGGAGGCCAGCTCGTAGAGCACCTCCAGACGGTTGACGGGCGAGAGGATGATCAGCCCGCGCGCCTGAATCATGCCCAGCATGTCCAGAAGCCGCCGCGAATGGGCGTCGACGTTGCCCTCGGCATAGAGCAGCACCTCCAGCCCGTGGCCCTTGGCCGATACCTGAATGCCCTTGATGATTTTGGAATAGAAGGGGTTGTCCAGGTTGGGCAGAACCGCCACGATCAGCCGGTTGCGCAGATCCACGGCGGGCTGGGGGCGCGGATAGGCCAGGGCGTCGATGGCGGCGCTGACCTTTTCCACCGTGGCAGGGCGCACCTTGGTCGGGTCGTTGAGGACGCGCGAAACCGTTGCGATGGACACGCCCGCCATGTCTGCCACCTGCGAGATGGTGGGCTCGCTGCCCTTTCGTTTCATGCTCCGTTCCGCCTCCTCTTCCGTGCACGGCATGGCCCTGGGATGTGAAATTGCCCGTATCTGTGGTTATTATAGCATAGGGGACAGGAAAATGTAAATGACAGCAGATAAAGAATGTAATTTTTCTTTATTCGCAAGAGGATATCCGCTGCCATCAATTCGCAAAGATCCGATTTGAAAAGCATTATGGCGATTCCGCCGGAGAATGTAAATTTATGAAAACTTTATCCATCGAATTGACATGTGAAAATTTGCATGCTATCATACACTTACAACAAAGGGACAGGCGCATACAGGCGAAAAAGCCCTATGCCCGTCCTTTGCGCAGTCCTCCCCCGACGGGGAGACAAATGACGAAACGGAGGAAACCAACATGAAAAAGCTTTTGGCCATCGTTCTGGCTCTGGCGCTGTGCCTCGGCATGGTCACCATGGCGACCGCTGAAACCACCAAGTATAAGATCGGCGTGCTCGTGCCCGCCGTGACCCACGGCTGGGTGGGCGGCATCACCTACAACGCCGAGCAGTACTGCAAGGAGCTGGAGGCCGCCGGCACCATCGAGTACAAGCTCCTCACCTCCAGCAACGCCGAGGAAATGACCGCTCAGTTTGACGAGGTCATCCTCTGGGGCGCCCAGGCCATCGTGGTTGCTCCCCAGTGGACCGGCATGGAAGTGGCCGCCCAGAACGCCATCGACCAGGGCATCACCGTCGTGGCCTTTGATATGGACATCCCCGCCGAGGGCATCTACAAGGTGACCGGCGACAACGAGAGCATGGGCGTTGCCAGCGCGAACTACATCGTTGAGAAGATCGGCACCACCGGCATCGTCGTGGCGCTGCCCGTTCCCACCTCCGGCTCCGTGTCCGAGCTGCGCATGAAGGGCTTCACCGATACCATGGCCGAGATCGCTCCCGACGTGGAGATCATCGAGTACGCCACCGCCTTCACCCGTGAGGACGGCCTGAAGGACATGGCGGACATCCTGACCGCCAACCCCGAGATCGACGCCGTCTACAGCCTGGATGACGAGACCACCATCGGCGCCCTGCAGGCCATCGAGGATGCCGGCCGCACCGACATCAAGGCCATCACCGGCGGCGGCGGATGCCAGGAGTACTTCAACATCATCAAGGAAAAGGCCGACGAGATCAGCGCCTGCTCCGCGCTCTACAGCCCCCTGATGATCAAGGACTGCCTGGACGTGGCCATCAGCGTGCTCGGCGGCGAGACCGTTGACGCCGTGAAGGTCATCCCCTCCCAGATCGTGGACGCCACCAACGTGGACGAGTACATCGATCCCAGCAACACCATCTATTGATTTCCCTCTCTTTCAAAAGGGGCCGTGGCCGGTGCCATGGCCCTTTTCCCCGGTTATAAGAGGATTTTGAGAACGGATGTGAACAAATGAACCTCTCCATGCGTGGGATCGTGAAATCCTTCGGCGCGAACGACGTGTTGAAATCCGTCGATTTTTCGCTTCGCGGCGGGGAAATCTGCGCGCTGCTGGGCGAGAACGGCGCGGGCAAAAGCACGCTGATGAACATTCTGGGCGGCGTGCTCCGGCCCGACGCAGGGCAGATTTTGCTGGACGACAAGCCGCAGACTTTCCAAAACCCCGGTCAGTCGCTGGACGCGGGGATTGCCTTCATCCATCAGGAACTGAACCTCATCAACGACCTCCCGATCTATGAAAACATGTTCATCGGCCGGGAGCTGAAAAAGAAAAACGGCTTTCTGGACCATCCGCGCATGATCGCGGAAACCCGGAAGGTATTTGAGCGCATGTCGCTCGATCTGGACCCCCGCACCATGGTGCGCGACCTGGATGCCTCCTACAAGCAGATCGTGGAGATTTCCCGCGCGCTACTGATGAACGCCCAGATCATCATTATGGACGAGCCCACCACCTCGCTGACCGATCCGGAGATCGAGCACGTATTTGAGATCCTGCGCACGCTGAAAAAGCAGAACGTGGGCATCGTCTTTATTTCCCACAAGCTGCGCGAGGTCATGGAAATCTGCGACCGCTACACGGTCCTGCGCGACGGCGTGATGGTGTCGGAGGGCTACGTCAAAGACGTGACCACCGATCTGCTGGCCCGCGACATGGTGGGCCACGAGGTACGCAACGAGCCCCTGAACCGCAGCGCAAAGCTCGGGGACGAGGTGCTCCGCCTGGAGGACCTGACTCAGGAGCCGCACTACCGCCATATCAGCCTGAGCGTGCGCGCGGGCGAGGTGCTGGGCGTCACGGGCCTTCTGGGCGACGGCCGCAGCGAGATCTTCCGCACCGTCTTTGGCGATGCGGGAAAGTATCAGGGCAACATCATCGTGGGCGGCAAGCCCGTGCAGATGCATTCCACCCAGCAGGCGCTGGCGCTGGGCATCGGCTATGTGCCGCGCAACCGCAAGGAAAACGGCATCATCAAGGACATGAACATCCTGGAAAACGGCTCCATCGTCACCTGGCCCCGGCTGGCGCGCCGCGGCCTGATTGACAGAAAGGCGCAGCGCGAGGAATTTGACCGCCAGCGCAGGGAGCTGCACATCAAGATGGAAAAGCCCGAAGACCCCATCACCAGCCTCTCCGGCGGCAACCAGCAGAAGGTGGTGCTGGCCAAGTGGCTCAGCGCGAGCCCGTCGCTTTTGATCCTGGACAACCCCACGCAGGGCGTGGACGTGGGCGCCAAGGAGGAGATCTACGACATCATCCTGCGCCTTGCGGACGAGGGCGTGGCCGTGGTGGTGCTTTCCAACGAGGCGCAGGAGATTATCCGCGTATGCGACCGGGCGCTGGTGCTCTACCATGGCGATATCCAGGCCGAGGTCAAGGGCGATACGATGAATGAACAAGAAATGATGCGGCTGGCAACCGGCGGCTGAACGCAGGCGAGAGGAGTAAACAGGCATGACGCAAGTGACGAACCGGCAGACCCTTCTTGAAAAGGTCGGCCGCAAATGGAAGTCCGATCCCATCTTTTCCACGGGCCTGGTGCTGGCCCTGATGGTGATTCTTCAGACCGTGGCGCTGGGCTTCGACTACGAATCCTTCGGCGCGTGGTTTACCAACTGGGGCAAGAACTGGATCAACATCCTGCGCAACAACGCCGGCGTGGGCATCGTGGCCCTGGGCATGACCTTTGTCATCATCTCCGGCGGCATCGACCTGGCCGTCGGCTCCACGATGGTGGCCATCGGCGCGGTTATCATGGTCTTTATCAACCAGTATCCCGACGGCCTGCTCACCGCCGTCGGCATCACGGGCGTGCCGGCCTATGCCATCGGCATCGTCGCGGGCGTGATCTTCGGCTGCCTGCTGGGCGGCATCAGCGGCGTGTTGATCGCCCGCAGCAAGCTGCCGGCCTTCATCGCCACGCTGGGCATGATGAAGATTCTGCGCAGCGTGACCCAGCAGGTCATGCAGACCGCGGCGGTCAAGGTGCCCAGCGGCTTCCTTGCCATCTCCAACACCAAGATCGGCGGCGAGGTCATCCTGCCCATCATCTACTGGCTGGTGGCGGCGGTGGTTCTGCATATCGTGTCGCGCTATACGCCCTTCGGCCGCCATGTGTACGCCGTGGGCTCCAACGAGCGCACCGCCCGCCTCTCCGGCGTGAACGTGGAGCGCGTCAAGGGCCTCATCTATGTGCTCATGGGCGCGCTGGTGGCCGTGACGGCGGTCATCCAGGTATCGCGCATCGGAAGCATGGACTATGCCAACGCCGGCAGCGGCTACGAGATGGACGCCATCGCCGCGGTCGTGGTCGGCGGCACCAGCATGAGCGGTGGCCGCGGCTCCATTCTGGGCACGGTGCTGGGCATGCTGATCATCGCCGTGATGAACAACCTGCTCAACCTCATGGGCGTGCCGCCCTTCCTGCGCGAGGCGTTCAAGGGCTTCATCGTAATCGCCGCGGTGCTCCTGCAGAAGAAGGAAGCCGCCGCCTGACGGCCGGAAAGAAAGGAAGACAAGCATGCTCAATATCGGTATCATCGGCTGCGGCAAGATCGCGCAGGTGCGCCATCTGCCCGAATATGAACAGAACCCCGGCGCGCGCATCGCCGGGCTGTACGACCTGAACCAGGAGCGCGCACAGGCGCTGGCGGCGCAGTACGGCGCGAAGGCATACGAGAGCTATGAGACGCTCCTGGCCGACCCGGCCATCGACGCGGTGAGCGTGTGCTCCGCCAACGTCAGCCACGCGGAAATCGCCGTGGCGGCGCTGGAGGCGGGCAAGCATGTGCTGTGCGAAAAGCCCATGGCCACTACCCTTGAGGACTGCGAGCGCATGGTCGCCGCCGCCCAAAAGAGCGGCAAATACCTCATGATCGACCAGAACCAGCGCCTGGCCGGCGCGCACCGGAAGGCCCGCGAGCTCATCCGCGCCGGCGCCATCGGAAAGCCCCTTACCTTCCGCACGGCGTTCCGCCACGGCGGGCCGGAGACGTGGAGCGTGGACCCGGGCAAAAGCACCTGGTTTTTTGACAAGAAGCGCGCGGCCATGGGCGCCATGGCGGACCTGGGCGTGCACAAGACCGACCTGATTCAGTTCCTGCTGGACCAGGTGGTGGTGGAGACCACGGCCAGCCTAAGCACGCTGGACAAGAAATTTGCCGACGGCAGCCCCATCACCGTGGATGACAACGCCGTGTGCATCTACCGCATGAGCGGCGGGGCCGTCGGAACCATGACCGCCTCCTGGACCAACTACGGCCCGGAGGACAACTCCACCGTCATCAACGGCACCGAGGGCGTGCTGCGCATCTATGACGACCCGGCGCATACGCTGGTGCTCATCCACCGCGACGGGACCGTCGAGAACTTTGACGTGGACCAGATTCAGACCAATGACAACCAGACCAAGTCCGGCATCATCGACCTGTTCGTGGACCGCCTCAACGACCCGTCCCGCGAGGGCATCGGCGCCGAGAGCGTGCTGCCGGCCATGCGCGCGGTGTTCGCCAGCATTGAGTCGTCCGAGACGGGGCGTGCCGTGCGGGTCAACGAGTGAGGGGTGCAGCCATGGAAAAGCGCATCATCGCGGTCAACTCCAACTGCTATCACGGCTATTCCATGGAGGAGGCCATCGAGGGCATCCGCCGCGCGGGCTTTCACTACATCGAGCTGACGGCCACCAAGGGCTGGACCGAGCATGTCTTTCCCGACATGCCCTTCGAGCGCCTGGTGACGATTCAGGACGAGCTGGAGGCGGCGCAGATCCGTCCCTTCGCCATGAGCGGGCACTGCAACCTCATGGACCCCGAACGCATCCCGGACTTTGTGAAAAACATCCGCCTGGCCGCGTTCTTCGGCTGCGACTACATCGTCTCCTCCATCGGGGAGGCGCACCTCAGGGACAACGCCGTGGCCGACAACGAAACCGTGGCCCAGAGCATCCGCGCGCTCCTTCCCCACCTGGAGCGCTACGGGCTAAGGCTGGTTCTGGAAACGCACGGCCATGACCACGGCACGGGCGCGGCGCTGTCCGACATCGTGCGGCGCGTCGGGTCCGACCGGGTCAAAATCAACTACGATACCGCCAACGTCATCTTCTACGGCGGGGTGGACCCCGTGGCCGACCTGCGGGCCTGCGTGAGCGACGTAGCCTACCTGCATCTCAAGGACAAGGCCGGCGCGGCGGACGTGTGGGACTTCCCGGCGCTGGGCAAGGGCTGGGTGGATTTCCCCGGCATCTTCCGCGTGCTGGAGGAGGCGGGCGATACAAGCCCCTTGAGCATCGAGATCGAGTTTACGCAGGCAGGTCCCCGGGACCTGGCGGAAATCGACCAGGCCGTGCAGGACAGCGCGGACTATCTGCGCGCGCACGGCTTTGAGCTCTAAGGAGGCAGGGGCATGAGAATCGCGCTGGTGGGCCTCGGAGGCATGGGCAGCACGCACTACCTCAACTATCTTCACATCCCGCAGGCCCAGGTCGTGGCCGCGGTGGGGCAGGGCGAGAAGGACCGCGCCCGCGCCGCGGAATGGGGACTGCCCCTGTATGCCACGCTGACAGAGCTGTGCGCCGTGGAACGGGTGGAGCTGGCGGACATCTGCGCGCCCACCTTCCTGCACAAACCGCTGGCGCTGGAGGCATTCGGGCTCGGGCTGCATGTGATTACCGAAAAGCCCGCCGCGCTGTCCCTGGCGGATGCGCAGGAGATGTACGAGGCGGCGGACCGCGCGGGAAGGCATCTGTACGTGGCGCAGGTTTTGCAGTTCACCCGCGAAGTGGAAACGCTGCATGAGGTGGTCCGGGACGGCCGTTACGGCAAGCCCCTGGACGCCTGCTTCGAGCGCCTGTCGGCCCGGCCGGGCTGGGTGCAGGGGAGCTGGCTGTTTGAGAAGGAGAAAAGCGGCCTTCTGCCCTTTGATCTGCACATCCACGATCTGGATATGATGGTCAGCGTATTCGGCGAGCCTCAAAGCGTGGATTATACCAGCTGCGCAGGTCCGGATGCGCCCTGCCGGGAGCAGTACCGCTTTCGCTATGCGTTTGCGGGCGGCGTCACCGCCAGCGCCGAGGCTGCGTGGTTCAACGCCTGCCTGCCCTTCACGGCCCGGTGGCGCGTGTACTTCGAGCGCGGGCTGCTGGTATGCGACGGCGGCCTGACCGGCTACGGCGCGGACGGGACCGTCACCGCCTTTGACGTAGAGGACCCCGTGAAGGTGGAATGCGGCGCCAACCTGCCGCCAAGCGGCTGGTTCCTGCGTGAGCTTTCGCATTTTGTGGAGCGCGCAAAGGAAAACCGGCCCTCCGAGCGGGTGCCGCGAGAGCAGGTGCTATCCGTGCTCAGAACGCTGGAAAAAATTACGTGACGCCGCTTTTGCCGCGAGCGGCGCAAAAGCGCGGAAGGCAAGGCGCTTTCCGCGCTTTTTCTTTGATTTTCAGCGCTTTGAGCGCCTCCGGCGGTTGACAAGCATTTGGCAACAAACTATAATATGCATGTTGGAAACTTCCGTCTGTTTGTCGTGCCCAAAAACAGTCAGGCGGCTCTTTCAAAACATACAATTTAGGAGGGAACCCCAATGGCAACAAAGATGACCGTTGACGGCAACACTGCCGTAAGCCACGTCGCATATGCGTTCAGCGACGTGGCGGCCATTTACCCCATCACCCCTTCCTCCCCCATGGCGGAAGTGGTCGATGAATGGGCGGCGCGTGGTACGAAGAACCTCTTCGGCCAGACCGTTCACGTAAGCGAGATGCAGTCCGAGGCGGGCGCGGCGGGCGCCGTGCACGGCAGCCTGGCGGCCGGCGCGCTGACCACCACCTTCACTGCCAGCCAGGGCCTTCTGCTGATGATTCCCAACATGTACAAGATCTCCGGCGAGCTGCTGCCCTGCGTGTTCCACGTGAGCGCCCGCGCGCTGGCCGCGCACGCCCTGAGCATCTTTGGCGACCACGCCGACGTGATGGCCTGCCGTCAGACCGGCTTTGCCATGCTGGCCTCCAACAGCGTGCAGGAAGCCATGGACATGGCGCTGGTGGCGCATCTGTCCACCCTGGAGAGCAGCGTTCCCTTCCTGCATTACTTCGACGGCTTCCGCACCAGCCATGAGGTGCAGAAGATCGACGCCATCGACTACAAGGACATCGAGCCCCTGGTGCCCTGGGACAAGGTCCGTGCCTTCCGCGCCCGCGCCCTCAACCCCGATCATCCGCATCAGGCCGGCACCGCGCAGAACCCTGACATCTACTTCCAGAACCGTGAGGCGGCCAACAAGTTCTACAACGCCACCCCCGCCATCGTGGAAGAGGTCATGAAGAAGGTCAGCGCGCTGGTGGGCCGCGAGTACAAGCTCTTCAACTACGTGGGCGCCCCCGACGCCGAGCGCGTGATCATCGCCATGGGCAGCGGCTGCGAGACCATCGAGGAGACCATCAACTACCTCAACAAGAAGGGCGAGAAGCTGGGCCTGATCAAGGTGCACCTCTACCGTCCCTTCAGCGCCGAGCGCCTGCTGGAGGCCATTCCCGCCACCTGCAAGAAGATCGCCGTGCTCGACCGCACCAAGGAGCCCGGCTCTTTGGGCGAGCCCCTCTACGAGGACGTGTGCTCCGCGCTCTATGAGCACGGCAAGACCGACGTCGAGGTCATCGGCGGCCGCTACGGCCTGGGCTCCAAGGAGTTCAACCCCACCATGGTCAAGGCCGTGTACGACAACCTCTCCGGCGCCATGAAGAACCATTTCACCGTGGGCATCGAGGACGACGTGACCGGCACCAGCCTGCCTCTGGGCGAGCAGCTCATCACCGCGCCCGACGGTACCGTGTGCTGCATGTTCTACGGCCTTGGTTCCGACGGCACCGTAGGCGCCAACAAGAACAGCATCAAGATCATCGGCGACCACACCGACATGTACGCGCAGGGCTACTTCAGCTATGACTCCAAGAAGTCCGGCGGCCTGACCGTCAGCCACCTGCGCTTCGGCAAGACGCCCATCCAGAGCACCTACCTCATCGACGCGGCCGACTTCGTGGCCTGCCACAACCCCAGCTATGTCACCAAGTACGACATGGTCAGCAAGGTCAAGGACGGCGGCGTGTTCCTGCTCAACAGCCCCTGGAGCGCCGAGGAGATGGACAGGCAGCTGCCCGCCAAGATGAAGCGGCAGCTGGCCAAGAAGCATGTGCGCTTCTACAACATCGACGCCATCGACCTGGCCCTGAAGGTGGGCATGGGCAACCGCATCAACACCATCATGCAGGCCGCCTTCTTCAAGCTGGCCGAGGTCATCCCCTACGAGCAGGCCGACGAGTACATGAAGGCCTATGCCAAAAAGACCTACGGCAAGAAGGGCGACGCCATCGTCAAGAAGAACTGGGACGCCATCGACATCGCCATCTCCGGCCTGGTCGAGATCCCCGTGCCCGCCGAGTGGGCC
>CALVNG010000039.1 GCA_944349545.1 uncultured Eubacteriales bacterium | reverse complement strand
CTTGATGGACTTGATGGTGAGGCCGTCGAGGGTGACCTGCACGGCGACGGGGCCGGCGAAGCCCTGCGCGGCGGTGGACCAGACGGTGCCCTCGTTGGTCACCTCGGCGGAATCGGCTATCACGATATCGGTGGGGCCGTCCGCGCTGCCGATGACGGCGGTTTCAGCGCTGGCGGCGTCATAGATGGCGCTCAGGGCCTCCAGTACGGCGTCGGTG
The DNA here is from genome assembly GCA_944349545.1 of uncultured Eubacteriales bacterium. Taxonomy (GTDB): domain Bacteria; phylum Bacillota; class Clostridia; order Christensenellales; family Aristaeellaceae; genus Limiplasma. The sequence goes on along the minus strand of CALVNG010000039.1, from coordinate 18,403 downwards.
GTGATGGTCGCGCCGGAGATGGCTTCGACATCGCCCTCGGCCAGCGGGAGCGTCTTATCCACAAACTGGAGCTGGAACATGGGATCGAGGGCGTTGGCGCCCAGGCCGTCGGTCTCGGCGAACTGGTCGTCGCCGATCTTGATGGACTTGATGGTGAGGCCGTCGAGGGTGACCTGCACGGCGACGGGGCCGGCGAAGCCCTGCGCGGCGGTGGCCCATACGGTGCCCTCGTTGGTCACCTCGCCGACGGAGGCGATGGGCGCTTCGGCGGCTTCGGGTTCCTCGGCCGCATCAGCGGCAGGCTCGGCGCCCGCGCCGGGGCCCGCAGCCTCGTAGATGGCGTTCACGGCATCCAGCACCGCATTGGTGGTGATGGTCGCGCCGGAAATGGCGTCGATATCGCCGTCGGCCAGGGGAAGGGTTTTGCCAATGAACTGATCGCCAAATTCCGCTTCCTTCGCCTTGGCCCCCAGGCCGTCGGTCTCGGCGAACTGGTCGTCGCCGATTTCGATGCTTTGAATGGTCAGGCTGTCGTCCAGCGTGAGGGTCACGGCCACGGGGCCGACAAAGCCCTGAGCGCTGGCAGTCCAGGAGCCGTTGCCGTCGGTGGTGGCGGCTACGGAGCTGGACACCGTCGCGGCGTCGTCAGTCTCCGCCTCGGCGGCAGGAGTGGGCAGGGGCTGCGGCTCGTCGGGGGTATCGTCGGTCGCGGCCTGATAGATGGCGTCGATGCCGTCCAGCACGGCGTTGGTGGTCATGGTCGCACCGCTGATGCCGTCCACAGCGCCGTCCTCAAGCGGCAGGGTCTTGCCGACAAACTGCTCCTGGAAGGCGGACTCCAGCGCCTGCGCGCCATAGCCCTCGGTCTCGGCAAACTGGTCGTCGCCGATCTGAATGCTCTGGATGGTCAGGCTGTCGTCCAGCGTCAGAGCCACCATCACGGGGCCGGCAAAGCCCTTGAAGGCCGCACGCCAGGTGCCGTCCTCATAGAGCTGGGCGGCGGGCGCCTCTTCTTCGGCGGGAGCGGCGGGGGCCGCTTCGCCGGTCAGCTGGGCGTAGACGGTATTGATGGCATTGACCACAGCGTTCGAGGTGACGGTCGCGCCGGAAATGGCGTCAATGTCGCCCAGCTCCAGCGGGGGCGTCATGCCGATGAACTGCGACGAGAAGCTGTCCTCAAGGGCCTTCTTGCCGTAGCCTTCGGTTTCGTTGAAATAATCGTCGCCAATGGTGATGGAGGAGATGGCACCGCTGGCGTCCAGTTCAAGAGTGACGGCCACGGGGCCGCCGAAGCCCTGCGCACTGGCGGTATTGGGCGAGCCGCCGCCGCTGAGGTCGGAGATATACTTGCCCGCAAGGTTGATGCCGCCGTTGACGGCGGAGGAGGTGCGGGTCGCGCCGGAAATGGCGTCGATGGTGTTTTCACTCTTGGGCTCGTTGCCCTTGACAAGCGTGAGGGGTACCTTCTTGCCGATATACTGCTGGGTGAACTTGGGCTCCTTGGCCAGAGCGCCCAGACCGGGCGTCTCGCTGAAGTTCTCGCCGCCCACGTCAACGCCGGTGATCACGCCGTCCATATCCATGCCCAGCGTGACCACAACCTCGCCGCCGTAGCCGTTGACCGTGGTCTGGATCACATAACCCACGGCCTCGCCGGAGGCGTCCAGGCCCTGGTATACGCTGTCCATGTTGCTGCCCTCGGTCACCTCCATGGCTTCAAAGCTGGAAGCGGCGGGAAGCATGCGGGTGCGGGTTTCCTCCGCGGCGCGCAGGCTGTTTTGCTCGATGGGGTCCTTGGTCAGCAGGTTGAAGCTGGCAAGAAGCAGCGCCGAGACGAGGCAGATCACCACCAGTGGCACCATATCCCGCATGTATTTCTTGCTCATAATGGGTACTCCTCCTTCATTGCTCTATGTGCTCTTTTGTTACCTTCGCTTGTGCACCCACAGGCGCGGACCGGTGCGCGCGAAAAAAGGCCGCTTGCCGCGCGGGTGAGAATTTCCGGGAAGCCGCAGCCGCCGGCGGGGTACTCTCCTTTATGATGTTGGAATCGCGCACTGCCCCCTTTAGGCAATAGGTTTTTTCAATCTATTATATAGCATGAACGGGTAAATAAGCAAGAACCAACGCGAAGGATTTTTCGAATGACAGGCGGAAAAAAAGGGGAACGCGTTCCCAAGCGGCGCGTTCCCCCGGAATGCGGCTCATGCCTCCAGCGTGGGCGTGGGCTCGACGGGTTTTTCAGGCAGGAGCTTGCGGAAGGCGATGCGGTTGCCGTCGTCCACATACAGCTCTACCCGGTCGCCCAGGGCGATCTTGCCGGCGATGATCTCCTCGCTCAAGGCGTCCTCCACGCTTCGCTGGATGGTGCGGCGCAGCGGGCGCGCACCGAAGTTGGCGTCATAGCCCTCGTCGGCCAGGAGGGCGACCACGTCGTCCCCGTAGCTCAGCTGCATGCCGCGCTGGGCAAGCCGCGTGGATACGCTGCCCAGCATCAGCGCCGCGATGCGGCGGATGTCGTCCGGCTCCAGCGCATGGAACACGATCAGGTCATCGATGCGGTTGATGAACTCCGGGCGGAAGGTGTCCTTCACCTCGGCCATGACGCGCTCCTTCATGGCCTCGTAGTCGCGGGTGGTTTCCACGCTGCCGCCGAAGCCCAGCGAGCGCTTGGAGGTGATGGTGCTGGCACCGGCGTTGGAGGTCATGACGATGATGGTGTTTTTGAAGTTGACCACGCGGCCGTTGCTGTCGGTGAGGCGGCCGTCGTCAAGGATTTGCAGAAGGATGTTGAACACGTCCGGATGCGCCTTTTCCACCTCGTCAAAGAGCACCACGCTGTAGGGCTTGTTGCGCACCTTCTGGGTGAGCTGGCCGCCCTCCTCGTAGCCCACGTAGCCCGGCGGGCTGCCCACCAGGCGGCTGACGCTGTGCTTTTCCATATACTCGCTCATGTCGATGCGGATCACGGCGTTCTCATCGTCGAACATCACTTCGCCAAGGGCGCGGCACAGCTCGGTCTTGCCCACGCCCGTGGGGCCAAGGAAGATGAAGGAGCCGATGGGGCGCTTGGGGTCCTGCAGGCCCGCGCGGGCGCGCCGAAGCGCGCGGCTGACCGCGCTGATGGCCTCGTCCTGGCCAACGACGCGCTTGTGCAAAAGCTCCTCCAGGTGGAGCAGACGCTGGCTTTCATCCTCGGTCATCTTTTTCACCGGAACACCCGTCCAGCTGGCCACGATCTGGGCGATGTCCTCCTCGGTGACAACGTCGTGGCTGTTGTTTTTTCGTTCCTCCCAGGCCGCGCGCTTCTGAGCGATGTCCTGGCGGAGCTTGCGCTCCTCGTCGCGCAGGCTGGCCGCCTGCTCGAAGTCCTGATGCGCGATGGCCTCCTTCTTTTCGTTTTGCAGGGCCTTGAGGCGGTCCTCCTGCTCCTTGACGTCCGGCGGGGCGGTAAAGCTGTGCAGTCTCACGCGCGAGGCGGCCTCGTCCATGAGGTCGATGGCCTTGTCGGGCAGGAAGCGGTCGCTGATATAGCGGTCGGACAGGCTGACGGCGGCCTGAAGCGCCTCGTCGGTGATCTTGACCTTGTGATGCGCCTCGTAGCGGTCACGCAGGCCCTTGAGGATGGCCAGCGCTTCCTCGGCGGTTGGCTCGCCCACCTTCACGGGCTGGAAGCGGCGCTCCAGGGCGGCGTCCTTTTCGATGTTCTTGCGGTATTCGTCCAGCGTGGTTGCGCCGATGCATTGCAGCTCTCCTCGGGCGAGGGCGGGCTTGAGGATGTTGGCGGCGTCCAGGCTGCCTTCGGCCTTGCCAGCGCCCACCAGTGTGTGGAATTCGTCGATAAAGAGGATGACATTTCCCTGCTTCTTGACATCGCGGATGGTGTCCTTGAGCCGCTCCTCAAATTCCCCGCGGTATTTGCTGCCGGCGATCATGCTGCCAAGGTCCAGTGAAAGAATACGCTTGCCGGTCAGGGTTTCGGGCACCTTGCCCGATACGATCAGCTGCGCCAGCCCTTCCACCACCGCGCTTTTGCCCACGCCCGGCTCGCCGATGAGCACGGGGTTGTTTTTCGTGCGGCGGCTCATGATCTGCATGATGCGCTCGATTTCCGTACCGCGGCCGATCACCGGGTCCAATTCGCCGTCCTGCGCGGCCTTGGTCAGATCGCGGCTGTATTTTTCCAGCACGTTGCCCTCTGCGCTGCCATGCTCCTCGCCGGGGGCGGAGGCGCCCTCCTCCCCTCCGTCAGGCTGGGATTTGGCCAGCGCCTCGAGAATTTTCTGCTGCATTTCCTGCGTATCCACGCCCATGCTGCGAAGCAGGCTCACGGCCACGCCCTCGCCCTCCTTGAGCAGGGCCAGCCAGAAATGCTCCGTGCCCACGAAGCTGTGGTGCAGCTTGCGGCTTTCCAGAATGCTGCTTTCCAAAATCTTTTTGCTGCGCGGGGTCAATTCCAGCATGCCGCCGGACTGCATGTTGCCCTCGCCCAGAAGCGCGCGCACACGCTCCAGCACCGACTCGTAATTCACGCCGGCGGGCAGCACCTCCGAAACGACGGGGCCGGGCTCCTTGAGCAGCCCCAATAGAATGTGCTCCGTACCCACATAGGGCTGGTGCAGCAGCACCGCCGCCTGCTGGGCGGCTGCCACGGCACGCTGGGCCCGTTGGGTGAAGCGTCCGAAAATGGCCATATCAGAACCTCCTACACGTTGGTTTCAAGGGTTTTGCGGATGATGTCGCAGCGCGCGGCGTCCGCTTCTTCGCCGGGCGATGTCTCCTGGGCGTAGCGCCGCGCGTGCGCGTCCTGCGCCACGGTGAGCAGATCGTCCACTGCGTTGAGGCTCACGGGCAAAAGTCCCATGGCCGCGCCCAGTCGCAGATGACTCCAGTGGAGCATGAACTCCTTTTCGTCCATTTGAAGCGCGTAGCGCAAAAGACCGTAGCTGCGCATGAGCGCGTCCCTGAGGTCCAAGGGCTGCTCCTTGAGGCACCGTGCTCGCAGGGACAGCTCCATGTCAATCAGCTGGCGGCCTACGGCGGTTACCGCCTCGATGATCTCCTCCTCTGTGCGGCCCAGGGTCACCTGGTTGCTCACCTGATACAGGTCGCCCAGCGCCTCGCTGCCCTCGCCGTAGATGCCGCGGGTGGTCAGGCCCAGCTTCGCCACGCTCTGGTTGACGTTGCCCATCTGCTTGTAGCGGGTGAGCATGGGCAGATGCAGCATCAGCGAGGCGCGCATGCCCGTGCCGGTGTTGGTGGGGCAGGAGGTCAGGTAGCCCAGCTGAGGATCGAAGCTGAAGGTGCATACCGCCTCCAGCCGCCCCTCCACGCCGAAGGCCACGTTTGCCGCCGCCTCCAGGTCCAGGCCTGAACCGATGGCCTGGATGCGCAGGTGGTCCTCCTCGTTGATCATGACGCTCACGCGCCGGTCATGCCGGATCAGCGCCGCGCCGGTATCCGCGCGCTCCACAAGATCGCGGCTGATCAGGTGCTTTTCGACCAGCTTGAGCCGCTCCACGTCGGGCAGGTCGCGCATGAGGTACAGATCGTAGCTTTCATCTCCCCCGCACAGGGCGGCCTGCGCCCGCTCGACGCACAGACGGGCGTTTTCCGGTCGTTCCCAGTTGAGAAAGGGCAGATCGAAATAATTCCGGGCAAGCCTTACCCGGCTGGAAACCACCACGTTCACCGCCGTGTCGCTCATGGCTGCGCCGCCCCGCTTTCCTCGGTGAGCTTCCTCAGCTCGTCACGGTATTTTGCCGCGTCCTCGAAGTTTTCACTTGCCACAGCCTCATCCATTTTCTGGCGAAGCTCGCTCACACGCGCGGCGCGCTCATCCTCCGGCGAGGGCGTAAAGGCGGCCGGCCGGCGGCCGGCGTGCTGTGCCCGGCCATGGATGCTTTGCAAAAGAGGCCTTAGCTGATCGGAAAAATCCCGGTAGCACTGGGCGCAGCCCAGGCGGCCCGTGCGCTCAAAATCGGCGTAGCTCAGCCCGCAGCCCGAGCATACGGCGCCGGATTCCTCTCTCTTCTGCCCGCTGCCCAGCACGGAGAGGACGGAGCTTAAAAAGCCCTGAATATCGCCGTTTACCAGGCTGAACTGCATTTTTTTCATGCATTCGGGACAGAGTCGCCGCGTGGTGACCTCGCCGCCCGCGGAAACGGTGATGGAAACCGTCGCCTGGTTCTTGCCGCATTCCTCACAAAGCATGAAAGTCCCTCCTTTGGGCTATTGTCCCCTGCCCTTGCGGGCAACCTCCAGAAGCATATTTTTGAGAATCCGGGCCCTCAGCGCGTCCTTCATCTCCGCCGGCAGCGGCAGGCTCAGCGCCTGGGGCGAAAGCGCGGCATTCATCATGGCCGCCTCGCCGTCCGTGACCAGCTCGCGCTCGCGCAGCTGCTGAACCAGGTGCGAGGCCGCCAGCGCATCGATGGAATCGCCCACCCGCTCATGAAGCAGGTAGAGCAGGTGCTCGCTGGTATCCTGCGTCATGCGGAAGATGCGGATGTACCCGCCGCCGCCGCGCCGGCTTTCGATGATGTAGCCGTGGTCGGGCGTGAAGCGGGTGGCCAGCACATAGTTGATCTGCGAGGGCGCACAATTAAAATATTCGGCTAGCTCGTTTCGTTTGAGCTCGACTTCGGGCGCTTCCTGCGTGAGCATCGTTTTGATAAACTGCTCAATCGCGTCGCTGAGTCGCATATGGGTCCTCCTTTCGCCAAAGAACATTGACCATCTTTGACCATTTTATTGTATCACGGAGCAATCCCAAATGCAATGGGAGAGAGAGGCTTTTTACACAAAGCGACCCTCCGCCTGTGCGGAGGGCCGATGGGGGAGAGGCCGGGCGTCACTGCCCGGCGTATGTGGTGGCGTAGTTCAGCAGGTCCTTCCAGAGGGGATGACCGCTGTCCAGCACCAGCACGCTGTTTTCATCCAGCGCGCTTTCCAGCGCCTGGAGCGAACGCCAGTAGGCATAGAATTCCTCGTCCACGCTGTAGGCGGAGGCGTAGATTTCGAGGGCGGCGGCGTCGCCTTCGCCGCGGATGAGGCCGGCCTCGCTCACGGCGTCGGCTTCGAGCTTGCGAGCTTCCAGATCGGTTGTGGCCACGGCCTTGAGGTATTCCTCCTGGCCCTCGCTGCGCAGCTGCTGGGCCACCTTGGCGCGGTCGGCCTGCATGCGGGCATAGGTGCTTTCGATGTTGGCCGTGGGCAGAATGGTGCGGTGCACCTGAATGTCCTTGACCTCGATGCCGCGGGGGGCCATGTCCTCGTTGATGGTTTTCAGCCCCTGGGCCAGCGCGGCGTTGAGGGCGTCCTTGTTGCTGACGAAGTCGTCGCCCGTCAGGCGGTTGATGGCCTGAACGATGACCGGGTGAATCAGGTTATCCAGCTGGTTTTCGGCGCTGGACATGCTGCCCAGCTTCAGGCTGAACAGCGCGGGATCGGCGATGCTCCACTGGGCGTAGGTTTTCACATAATACTGCTTCTTTTCGGCGGTGTTGACCACCTCGCTGTCGCTGACATAGGTATAGAGGCGCGAGGGGTACTTTTGCACCGTGTCCAGAAACGGCATCTTGAAGTGAAGGCCGCTTCCGGTGAGAAGTTTGACATCGTCGCCCATGGTGATTTCGCCCGCCAGAATGTCCGCGTAATCCTGATGAAAGGTGTTGTCGCCGTTGAGAATGACGCGCTTGATGACGCCGAAGCGGCTCACAAAGGCCTGCTCGGCCTCGCCCACCACGAAGAAGCACTGGCTGACCACGATCAGCACCACCAGCACGATCACCCCGATGACCAGCCAGCGGGCCATATCGGAGCGCAGCTTGCGCTGTCGGGCCGCCTTGTCAAAGTCATAGGCCTGTCCGTTCATGCTCACACGCTCCCTTCCGGCGCGGCGGCTTCGGCCGCGCTGCCTGTGGTCTGGTCAAGGTCGAGGATTTTCAGAACGCCGCTGTCCGGCTCGGCCACGATGACGCGGCCGGTATTCTGCAACACGCGCTCCATGGTTTCGATCAAAAGGCGCGTGCGGGTGATCTCCGGCGCGGTCTTGTACTTTTCGTACACGGCCTGGAACACCGCCGCCTCGCTTTCGGCCGCGGCGATGGTTTCGGCCTTGTAGGCCTCGGCCTCCTGCAGGGTCTGGTAGGCGCGGGAGCGGGCCTGGGGCAGGACCTCGTTGGCGTACTTCTCGGCCTCGTCCAGGCGCTTGGTCTTTTCGTTCTTGGCGTTGTTCACATCCTCGTAGGCGGCGGATACGTCCGCGGGCACGGTGATGTTCTGGATGCGCACGTCGTTGATTTTCACGCCCATCTCGTAGGTGTCGATCAGGGCCTGGAAATCCGGAAGCACCTGCCGCTCGATCTCCTCCTTGTTGAGCAGCGCGTCATCCAGCGGGCGGTTCTGGATGTTGCGGCGGATGATGGCCTCAAAGGCGAGCTGCAACGTCCCCTCCGGGTCGTCCACGTCGAAATAATACTGCTTTACATCACGAATGGTGTACTGATAGATGGCTTCAATGGACACGATGCTGTTGTCGTTGGTCAGCATCACGCTTTCATCCATCTCGTCGGCATAGGTGGCCGCCGTGCCCGCCGAGCCTGTGCGCGTGGTGCGGAAGCCGTACTCCTTGGTGTGGATGGTGGTCACGCTCTCGGAAATCACGCTCTGGATGAGCGGGATCTTCCAGTACAGGCCAGGTCCTTTGGTGTCGGTCACGCGGCCGAAGGTGAGCACAAGGGCCTCCTCGCCCTGACCCACGCGGTAGAAGCTGCCTCCCACCAGCGCGCCCAGCACGATCAGCGCCGCCAGCGCGATGCCGCCGGTCTTTTTCCATTTTGCTTTCATGTTGCCTGAAAAACTCCTTTCCTCCCTGCCGGTTTTGGCAGGTTTATCATAGCATAAAGGGCGGCGGTTTGGGAGGGCCTGTGTCTCAAAGATACATTCCAGGCTCTCAAAGCTGCGGGAGAAGGCGTTTCAGCATTGTAAGCGGGCGACGGTTCGTGCTATAATCACTCTATGCCAATGTTTAGGAAAGGAACGTGTGCGTATGAACGACCACATTCTCGGCGTGATTTTTGATCTGGACGGCGTGATCGTATCGACCGACAACTGCCACTATCTGGCCTGGAAGCGCATGGCCGACGAGGAAGGCATTTATTTTGACCGCACCATCAACGAGCGCCTGCGCGGCGTCAGCCGTATGGAAAGCCTCGAAATCATCCTGGAGCGCGCCCAAAGGCCCTATACCGACGATGAAAAGCAGGCCATGGCCGCGCGCAAGAACGCATATTATGTGGAGCTGATTGGAAGCCTGACCCGTGAGGACATTCTGCCCGGCGCGCTGGACACGCTGAGCCTGCTCAAAAAGCGGGGGGTGAAGGTGGCCATCGGCTCCTCCAGCAAGAATACGCCCATCATCCTTCGCCAGATCGGGCTGGAGAACGCCTTTGACGCCGTGGCCGACGGCAACGCCATCACCCGCAGCAAGCCCGACCCGGAGGTGTTTGTGCTGGCGGCGCGCCTTTTGGGGCTGGAGCCTGAGAACTGCCTGGTGGTGGAGGATGCGGACGCGGGCATTGAGGCGGCGCTTGGCGGCGGCATGCGCGCGCTGGGCGTGGGGTCGGCGGCGGAGAATCCCGCGGCCACGTTCCATGCGCCCGACCTTGCGCATGCGGATTTTGCCGCCATTCTGGACTGATAGCAGGAGGCTGAAACATGCTGGAACCATCCCTTGTGCGCACCGTGCTGGACGCGGCATTGTCCACCGGCGCCGATTTTGCCGAGCTGTTTATGGAGGACCGGCGTGATACGTCGCTGGTTCTGCAGCTCAACCGGCTGGAAACGGTCAATTCCGGCCGCATTCACGGCGCGGGCGTGCGCGTGTACGTGGGCCTGAACGCCATTTATGCCTATACCAACGATACCAGCCGGGAGGGGCTGATCGCCTGCGCACGGCAGGCGGCCAGCGCCGTCAGGGAACGGGGACGGGAGCTTGCCGCCTGTGCGGAGCTGTCCCTTTCGCCCGTGCGGGACGCGCATCCCGTGAAGCTGCTGCCCTCCCGCACCGAAACGCGCCGCAAGGCGGATGTTCTGCGCGCCGCCAACGCCGCCGCGCGCGAGGCCGGAGCGGAGATCGCGCAGGTGGTCTGCACCTACCGCGACAGCGAGCAGGATGTGCTCATCGCCAACAGCGAGGGCCGCTTCGTGACCGACCGGCGCGTATATACGCGCCTTGGATGCCAGGCGGTGGCGGGCAACGGCACGGAAAACCAGTCCGGCTTCGAGGGCCCCGGCGCGCTGATGGGCTTTGAGCTGTTTGAAAGCCGGGTGGACCCGGCACGGGTAGGGCGCGAGGCGGCCCGGACCGCGATTGAGATGCTGCATGCGCCGGTATGCCCGTCCGGGGTGATGCCGGTGGCGATCGGCAACGGCTTTGGCGGCGTGATTTTCCATGAGGCGTGCGGCCACGGGCTGGAGGCGACCAGCGTGGCCTTTGGCACGAGCGTGTTTTGCGGAAAGCTGGGCGAGCGGATCGCCGCGCCCTGCGTGACTGCCGTGGACGACGGCACGCTGCCAAACGAATGGGGCAGCGAGAACGTGGACGACGAGGGCACGCCCACCACGCGCCTTGTGCTGATCGAAAACGGCGTGCTGAAAAACTACATGATCGACCGCCTCAACGGCAGGCGCATGGGCATGGCGCCCACCGGCAGCGCGCGGCGCGAAAGCTACGCCTACGCGCCCACCTCGCGCATGCGCAACACCTACATCGCCGCCGGATGTGACGACGAGGAGGAAATCATCTCCTCCATGGGCGACGGTCTGTACGCCGCCAGGATGGGTGGCGGGTCCGTCGATCCCGCCACGGGCGAATTCAACTTCGCCGTGCAGGAGGGTTATCTGGTGAAGGATGGCAAGATCACCACCCCCGTGCGAGGCGCGAGCCTGATTGGCAAGGGCGCGGACATTTTGATGAAGATCGACCGCGTGGGGCGCGACATGCGCATGGCGCAGGGCATGTGCGGAAGCCTCAGCGGCAGCGTGCCCACCAACGTGGGCCAGCCGATGATTCGCGTATCGTCCATCACGGTGGGCGGGCGCGCGTAAGGGGGGCGAAGCGGAATGCAGGATTTTATCAAGCGGCTGATGGAGGCGGCCAGGGCCGCCGGCATCGAGGCGTGCGAGGCGTATCTGTCCTCGCGCGACAGCTTTCGGGCAATGACCACCGAGGGCGAGGTGGTGGAATACGAGAGCAACCTGACGCGCGGGTTGGGCTTCCGGGGGCTGTACAGGGGCCGCATGGGCTATGCCAGCACCGAGGCGTTTGACGAGGAAGCCGTGGGCCAGCTGGTCAAGGGCGTTGTGGAAAGCGCCGAGCTGTGCGAGGACGAGGACGAGTCCCCGCTTTACGACGGCGGCGATCCCGTTCCGGATATGGAACTGCGAAGCCCCGCGCTCTCGCAGGTGACCCCGCAGGAGAAGATCGAGCGCGTGCTGGCCATGGAAAAGCTGGTCAAGGAGAGCGACCCGCGCATCGACAAGACGGCGCATAACGTCATCAGCACCGGCAGCTATACGGTGCGCATCGTCAACTCCCACGGCATGGACCAGAGCTACACCGCGGATGTCTGCGCCCTCTACGGCCAGGCCACCGCCAGGGATGGCGACTTCGTATCCTCCAACGGATACGGCATGTGCGCACGCGGGTTTGACGGGCTGGACGCGCCAAAGGTGGCCGGCGAGGTGGCCCGGCGCACGCTGGACGGACTCAACGCCGCGCCCGTGCCGTCGGGCAAGTACCGGGTGGTGTTCTTCTCCGAGGCCATGTGCGACCTGCTGGGCGTGTTCAGCTCCATCTTTTCAGCGGAGACGGCGCAGAAGGGCATGTCACTGCTCAAGGGGCGCGTGGGGGAACGCATCGCCGCACCGTGCGTGACGTTGGCGGACGACCCCCTGCTGGAAGGCGGCATGGGCAGCCGCCCCTTTGACGACGAGGGCGTTCCCTCGGCTGCGCATACGGTGGTGGAGGAAGGTGTGTTTCGCACCTTCCTTCACAACCTGAAAACCGCCCGCAAGGACGGCGTGGCCACCACCGGCAACGCCCGCAAGGTGGGTTACGCTTCCTCCGTGCATGTGGCGCCCACCAATTTCTATCTCAAACCCGGCAAGCGCACGCCGGAAGAGATGCTCCGCGAAATCGGCGAGGGCCTCGTCATCACCGAGGTCAGCGGCCTGCATGCGGGGGCCAACCCCATCAGCGGCGATTTCTCGCTGCTGGCCAAGGGCTATGCCTTCCGCGAGGGCCGGCGCGAAAAGCCCGTGGAGCAGATCACCGTGGCAGGCAACTTCTATGAGCTACTGATGGCTGTGCGCGAGCTGGCCAATGACCTCACCTTTCCCATGGGAGGCGTAGGCAGCCCCAGCGTGGATGTGGGCGAACTGTCCGTGAGCGGCACCTGAGCCCACAGGGCAGAAAAAGAGCCGCCGGGCGGGAACGAAACCCCGCCCGGCGGCTCTTTGCGTGCGCGCCTCCCTTACTCCGTATAATTCGTGCCCCTGCGCGGCATGTAGCCGTACAGGTCCCCATAGCGCACGTGCAGCCACGTATCGTCAATCACGCCCATGACCTCCACCGTTTCGCCCCGGACGACCATGATGCGCGCCTCGGTCTTGGTGTCGGGCACGTCGTAAAACATGGTGCTTTCCGCAGTTACCTGGATCTGGGGAATCCCGATTCGGGTGTTGTTTGGGCCGTCGCCGTCCAGCGTGAGGTAGCGGCGCTGCATGTAGCCCTGACGTCCGTACACATCCACCCGCACCCACTCGCCATCCTCCGAAAAGCCCAGGACCGAGGCCACGCACCCGTTGTAGTACTTGCCCAGGCTTTTGGCGCTCTTGCCGGGGGAGGCGCGCAGGTTCAGCCGGTCGTTATTGTCAGGGTTGGAAATGTGGGCCAGCTGGGGCACGCTGTCCCCGTCCACCAGATAGAGGTTCCCCGCGCCCGCGCGCACAAAGCACGAATAGGTGCCGCTGTCCAGCGTGACCAGCAGATGCCACCAGCTGTCCGAAAAGCCCATGAGATAAAAGATTTGGTTGGATTCGACGCGCTCGCTGACCGAAAAATTCGACGGCTGCTGAAAGATGGCGATGGTGCCGGCGTTGCGGTACCGGGGCATGGCACTGGCGGGCGCGGCTCCGTCGGTGTTCAGCAGGTAGGTCTTTTGCATCCAACCGATGAGCGAGGCGGGCGCGAGGCCAACCCGCACGCGCACCCAGCCCTTCCCGTTGTCCTCCAGGACGGTGATGGGCGCGCCGTTGTAGTACTTGCCAAGGCTTGGCGCCTGCGTGCTGGGGTAGGAGCGCAGGTGGAGCCGGTCGGCAGGGTCGGGGTTGTTGATGTATACGCCCGCAAGGGCGCCCAGGGGCATGATGGCGCACAGCGCCGCCAGCAGAATGGCCGCAAGCCGTTTCGTTCGCATGAGAAACCTTCCCCTTTTCGGTGAATTGTGTTACAATGTCTGTGATCATACAACGCGCCGGGTGTGGGAATTCTTCCCGGGACCGGCCAGATTTTTCAAACAAAGGGTGACGGCGCCGGTGGAGAAGCGGGAGATACTCAAGCGCGTGTTCGGCCACGAGGACTTTCGCGAGGGCCAGGAGCAGCTGGTGGACGAGCTGCTCGGCGGGCATGACGTGCTGGGTGTGATGCCCACGGGCGCCGGCAAGTCCGTATGCTACCAGCTGCCCGCGCTGATGCTGGAGGGCGTTACGCTGGTGGTTTCACCCCTCATATCGCTGATGAAGGACCAGGTCATGGCGCTCAAGGCCTCCGGCGTGGCGGCGGCGTACATCAACAGCAGCCTGACCCCAGGCCAGCAGGCCGAGGCTATCCGCCGCGCCGCGGCCGGTGCATACCGGATCATCTACGTGGCTCCGGAGCGGCTGAACATGCCGCAGTTTCTGGCATTCGCCAATCAGGCGCAAATCCCGCTTCTGGCCGTGGATGAGGCGCATTGCGTATCCCAGTGGGGGCAGGACTTCCGGCCCAGCTACCTGCACATTGCTGAATTTGTCCACGGGCTGCCCCGTCGGCCTGCAGTGGGGGCTTTTACCGCGACCGCCACGCGGCGCGTGCGCGACGATATCATCAAGCTGCTGGATCTGGAGGAGCCCCTCTGCCTCAGCACCGGCTACAACCGGCCCAACCTGCATTTTACCAGCGTCAAGCCCACCAACAAATTCACCATGCTCTGCTCCTTTCTGGACACGATGCCGGGAGAATGCGGAATCGTGTACTGCAATACGCGCCGCACCGTGGAGGAGGTTACAGGCAAGCTCACGCTGAACGGCTACAGCGCTACCCGCTACCACGCAGGCCTTTCCGACGCGGAACGGCACGCCAATCAGGATGATTTCCAGTACGACCGGGCGCACATCATGGTGGCCACCAACGCCTTCGGCATGGGCATTGACAAGTCCAACGTGCGTTTCGTGGTGCACTACAACATGCCCCGCGATCTGGAGAGCTACTATCAGGAGGCGGGCCGCGCGGGGCGCGACGGCGAACCCGCCGAATGCCTGCTGCTCTACAGCGGACAGGATGTGATCACCGGCCGCTGGATGATCGAGCATGGCGACGAAAATCCCGACCTGACACCCGCCGAGCGTGAGGAGCTGACCCGGCGCGACCTGGAGCGCCTTCGGCAGATGGCGTTTTACGCCACCAGCCGCAGATGCCTGCGCCATTTCATCCTTTCGTATTTCGGGGAAACGGACGCTAAGGAAACCTGCGGTAACTGCTCCGTTTGTCAGGGCGAGCCCTTTGAGGTGGATACGGGGCGCGCACGGCAGCCCAAGCCCGCGCAGGCGCGTGCCATCGCCCGCGAGGAGCGGCGCATGCGCAAGGCGGCACGCGGTCCGGAGACGGCGCTCAGCGCGTGGGAGCGCGCCCTGCTGGACAGCCTGAAAACCCTGCGCACGCTGCTTGCAGCCCGCGCGCATGCGCCCGCCTACACGGTGTTTTCGGATGCCTCGCTCGTTGACATGGTCAAAAAGCGCCCGGCCACGCTGGATGCGTTTCTGGACGTGTCAGGCGTGGGTCAGGCCAAGCAGCAGAAGTACGGGCAGGTGTTCCTCCGGGTGATCCGCGACGGGATGGAACCCAACGAGGCGCTGGCGCAGGAGACGGACGACGGCCCCGGCCGCCTCTGGACCGAAGAGGAGGAACAGGCCCTGCGGGGCGAGTTTCAGCGCGGGGAGACGCTCAAGGAAATGGCGCAAAAGCATCACCGCAGCACCGGCGGTATCCGTAAACGGCTTCGGACGCTGGGGCTGGGCGAATAGGGCCGCGAGGCGCTTCGGCCACAAAGGCAGGGAGAATGAAAAATGGAATACCGATTTGATGACCGCGCGCTGGATGCGCGGACCTTTCTGGCATTCGTTCAGCAGGTCTGGCCGGGAAACTATGACGAGGACAAGACGGAAACTGCTCTGACCAAAACCATCAACATCACGGCCCGGGAGAACGGGAAACTGACGGGCTGCCTGCGCATCCTCACGGACGGCTGCTTCTTTGGCACCATTACGGAGCTGCTGGTGCTTCCCGCCTGCCGGGGGCAGGGCGTGGGCCGGGCGCTGATGAAGCCGTTGCGTGAATGATACGGTGTGCTTTTCGGCACTTCGTTAAGGTATATCTAATATAAAGTTGTTACGTGCCTTCTGACACCGAGGGGTGTGCAGAGGGTCTTATTTTTTGCCTGTAGACTGCCATGCTGCCTGCGGTTACGGCATTCATGGGTGTGCATCCTAAAAATTTTGCATACGCTCATAACGAAATGTCCTGTCCCGTAACGATGACAAAATAGTTCGTTATGAGTGTATGCAGATTGTCGATTGCATCGAATATTGCTGAATTCCCTTGACTTTTCTGCCTTTCAGAGTGATGTATGGACACTACAACTCTGAGGGAGGGATTGCAGTTGTTTGAAACTGAAGTTGAGTACAGACTGGCGAAATGGATTCTCGCCGGAATGCTGCAGGACGGAGTCATCAGCGACAGCGAGATGCATGAAGCCTGGGTGAAAATCGCAGAGCGTTATAATCCGCCGTTTCTGGAACTTGAAGACTATGACAGAAAAATTGGAGATGGGGTGATTGTAAATGACAGATAGAGTTATTACAAGATTGGCAGCTATACCGAGACCGGCGACTTTTAAAGAGGCCGCAAAATCAGTACAGAGAGTTGCGGCCTATGCAAGAGTATCAACAGACCACGAAGACCAGGAAACAAGTCTTTCGGCGCAAACAGAGTATTACAGAAAGAAAATAACGGAGCATCCGGGTTGGGAGTTTGTTGAGATCTATGTGGACGATGGAATCTCCGGCTTGAGTACGAAACACAGAGAGGGATTCAATAGAATGGTTGAGGACTGTCTGGCCGGACGCATTGATCTGATTCTGACCAAGTCGATCTCCAGATTCGCAAGGAATACGGTTGACACTGTTACTACGATTCGAAAGCTGAAGGATAGCGGCGTTGGCGTCTATTTTGAAAAGGAGAACATTTTCACCACAGATTCAAAGGGAGAATTTCTGTTAACGATTATGTCCTCATTGGCACAGGAAGAAAGCCGTTCCATTTCAGAAAATGTAACCTGGGGACAAAGGAAAAGAATGGCTGACGGTAAGGTCAGTATCGCATATGGCCGATTTCTCGGATATGACAAAGGCTCTGAGAAATACACAATGGTCGTGAACGAGGAGCAGGCACGAATTGTCCGCAGAATATTTTATATGTTTCTGCAGGGGTATACGCCACACACGATGGCAGGATTGCTTACAGCAGATGGTGTGCCTACGCCGGGAGGATGCAAAGCGTGGAATCAACAAACGATACGAAGAATATTATCCAATGAAAAGTACAAGGGAGATGCTTTGCTTCAGAAAGAGTTTACGGTAGATTACCTTCAAAAGAAAGTAAAGAAAAATGAAGGAGAACTTCCTCAATACTATGTTAAGGAAGACCACGAGCCGATTATCAGCCCGTGGCTTTTTGATTATGTGCAGAAACGACTGAAGGAACGTGGTGATGTTCCAGGGCGTTATAGCGGTGTGACCGTATTGAGCAGCAAACTCGAATGCGGTGTGTGCGGTTCCTTATATACACCGAGGCCTTGGCATTCAACCAGCTATAACAATCTGGTGTGGCAATGCCGCAACAAAACAAAGAAGGGACAAAAATGCCCTACGCTTAATGTTTATGATAGGCTGCTTCATTTTGTCATTCACGATATCGCACGAGACACCGCTTTCAAGAAAGATATTCCAGAAAAAGTAGCAGATATCGTGACAGCGATTGTCGGCGAAGACAGAGCGGATGATGTGCAGCGATGGATACATACATTCCAAAAAATGAGCGTATGGGAAATGTTATCGGATGAGAACGATCTGGTGATAGTTCTCCAGCGCATCACTGTAATGCCTGACAGGAAACTGAAGATACGGTGGCTTGATGATAAAAAGACCACCTGTTACTTACCAAAATACTGTCAAAAGAAAGGAATCGAACATGATGACAAATAACGAAAAAGAAATGATTCGGGAACTGCGAATGCAAGGATTGGGCTATGGAAAGGTAGCCGAGCGTACAGGGATAAAGCTGGAAACGGTTAAATCGTTTTGCCGCCGTCATGGACTACGGGGTGAAGGCAAGGCAGTGGCGGAGCTTCCTGACGCAAAATACAAGTATATGTATTGCAAGAATTGTGGTACGGAAATCAAGCAGGAACCGAAGCGTAAGAAGAAGCTGTTCTGCTGCGATAAATGCCGGAATTACTGGTGGAACAATCATATGTACATGATTGACCGGAAAGCCTACTACGATTTTATCTGCCCGAACTGCGGTAAGGAGTTTCGAGTATATGGAAACAGTAAGCGGAAGTATTGCTGCCACGAATGCTACATCGAGCATCGGTTTGGAAAGTGAGCATTTTTGTCCCATTTACGGTTTCATTTTTTGTTCCATCGGTAGTACTAAAAAGGACTCCCAGCGATTATGCCGGAAGTCCCTTGCTACACAGCAGTGTTGATTTGAATGTATACCAAACATCTCTTTTATTCGCAAAGCGAATAGATTTTCGGCATACCGCCAGACTCGATCACCTTGCCAATCTCAATTAGACCAAAAACGATTAATGCTCTAACATAAATGTAAGGAGTGTCTGTATCAGGGTAAGGGTGAAACCGAATTGCTGAAGGACTTCTTATATGAAGCAATCTTCATACCGAAGGTAGCAGAGCCGCCTGCACGGGATATCATCGAAAAGCCGGAACTGCGAGTGTACACGGATGATTTCGGTACCCGAAAGGGCGATAACTGCCTGGTAGCTGATTTCGGCGG